>CAZFHR010000006.1:0-23224 GCA_964519115.1 uncultured Candidatus Izemoplasmatales bacterium | reverse complement strand
CTGGGCAGCCCGAAGGGCATTGCCTTGTCGATGCCCGCTAAACTGGTTCCGGTAAAGGTGACCCTGTGCCCGTGTTGTAAAAACGCCTTGACGACGCCGTTTCCAATCCCTTTGGTGCCACCGGTTATGAAGATGTGCATACAATTACCCTTGATCGTCTTTTGACATAGACCTATTATATCATGATGAGTCGCTTTCTCGATTTGATATCCGATCGATATTATTAAGGGCTCGATAAAATGACGCCGGTCCAATATCGTGATTACCTCATATCCGGTGGAATACCAAAAATACGGAACAAGGCAAAAAGGAAAGATGACCGTCTTGACAGACTGTCATCTTCAAAGTAACAAAACAATTACAAAGGTTTTTTTAACTGTCCTTTACATGGGGTACACTATAGAATATCTCTGCAAGGTCTTTTTGTTTACTATGGGTGGTTTTGCGGTTCTATTTTTCGTCATCCCGCCACTGGTCAATGACGGCATTGGATTTCTTATAATAGTTCTTAAATAACTTGAAATAGCCCTTGGTATCATCATCGACAGTGATGTCGGGAATCGATTCATCCAGCAGGCATTTCTTGAATTCATACCCGCCATTGACCCGCCAGCCATTGAGAATGCCCGGCCTGACCGCGTCGGCCGGGCAGATGGTCGCACAACTCATGCACATCGTGCAGACATGATCGAATTTCGGATAACCTTTGACAAACCGGATGTTTTTCGCCGGGCATCTTTTGATGCACAATCCACAAGCCGTGCATTTCTTTTGATTGACATGGATCAAGGGACCGTTGATTTTGGCGCCCAGCCACTGCAATCTGGCCAGATACATGAATAGGATGGTCCAGGGATAGTATCTGGGTAAAAACGATTCCTGCTTGACGATCTTCCTGGCGATGACTTGGGCGAGTTTCAAATTATGAGTCATCATGTGTTTGACGATCACCGGCGGATACCGGAACATGATGTTATAGGGCATTAACAAGTGTTCGTCCAATAAAGGCACGAACCCTTTTTTCTTCAAGACTCTTGTCAAAGACCAGCTGGATGCATTGTTGAAGCCGAAGGGTTCGCCCGAGGTTTTGAAGATGAAAACCGGAAGGTTCTTGCCTGCTGGTAATTTCTTCACGAACTTCAGAAAGAACTGCGGCGTATTGAAGGCGTGGATCGGGTAACCGAAACCGACATAATCATACATGTTTGGATCGGGGACGTCGATGAAAGGCACGCGGATGTCATACAGATCCGTCGAGACATCCATCGAATGTAATGCATTCTTAATTTCTTCAGCAACAACCTTGGTGTTTCCCGTTCCGGAAAAGAAATAAATAATGGCCTTTTTCATGTCTTGAAAACCCCTTGAGAAGGCATAGTGACCCGGTTTTTCGCTTCATTATATCATATTTACCATCGTTTGAATAATTCAATTGAAAATACGGATATTGCCACTGTGTTGAAATGGCCGATGATCCTTTCAGAAATTCCTAAGTCGGTCCCTGATCGGAGTATCGTCTGAAATTGTTGGAACGGTCGGTGTCGACGGTATCTATGTTTATCGCACGCAAGCCTAGTCTATGTATAAACGTGATAGTATGAATGATACTTTTTTGATTGTCGATGTTCAGAAAGAGTACGTAGAAAATCCGCTGTTCAAAGACCAGTTGAAATCAGCAGCCATGTATATCAATGAAGTTAGCAAATACTTCCGGGACGCCTCTGAGTGTTGGTTTGAATCGTATACCAAGATCATCCTATCAAAGGGAGAACACAGATTCAAATATTCTAATGGGTTGAATCGTTTGTGAATCATGTGAAGAATATATTTGAAAAGGCCATGACCAACTTCGAACTGATGGTTCGAGGGGGTCGTGACCTTTTTCTTCGAATTAAACGATCATTGATATCGCTAATCTCTATTCGACGACTTCCGTTGATGTATAGGCGAATTCCGCGAAATACACCGGCGCTGTCTTTTCCGCTACGAGTGCGACCTGCATCGCGAGTGTTTCGAAGGCCGCAATGTCGAAGGTCGAGATTTCGACGTCATCCAAGTATAGAGTAAAGGTTGCTCCATCTTTCTTGACGGCGAAGGCTTGCGTTCCTGCCGTATGGTCATAGCCGACATCAAACGTGTAGAGGCTCGTCCATAGATAGCCGAACGCACCACCAACTTTCGAGACGGCGTACACCGCATTCAGATTCGGGATGATGTACAATTCAAGATAGTTGTCGGGACTATTGTACAGGAGGAACCCGTATTTGTTGTTTGCGTCAATCACGAGTGAGCCGTCATGACGCATTTTGGCACTGACGATGAAACCCGCGAGCGGATCCGCACCGATGTAGAAAATCTGTTCCATCGCGCCGTAGCCGCCCATCGCGGTCGTCAGAATCGTCAATTCGCCGCCTTCATACGTGTAGTCGCCGCTGAGTGGCAGTTCATCATCGTACGATCCGCCCCAGGTCGTGTCGACGACTTCCGTTGATGTATAGGCGAATTCCGCGAAATACACCGGCGCTGTCTTTTCCGCTACGAGTGCGACCTGCATCGCTAAATCAGCGTAAGCCGCCACTGAGAACGAATGGATGAGCGTTTCGCCCCAATACATTGCGAAGTCGGCTCCGGTTTTGACAACTCGGAAAGCATCTCCAGAGACGGTAAAGTCGAATCCAACCGGGAACGTGTATACATTTGTCCAAAGGTAGGCAAACGCTCCATCAATCTGCGAAACAAGGTAGATTGCATTAAGGTTCGGAATGATAAAGAATTCGATATAGTCGTCGGGGCTATTGTATAGACGGATACCATACTTATTATTCACGTCGATTGATGGCGCCGCATGGTACAGAATGACGCTGGCGATGAAGTTGACCATTGGTGTGGTTCCATTATAGAAAACCTGTTCCATCGCGTCGTAGCCGCCCATTGCTGTAGCGGGGAAGGTGAGAATTTCTTCGATATACGTATAGGCCCCGCGACGTGGCGTCAGCCCATCGTACGATCCGCTCCAGGTTTCGACCGGAAACGCCGAGGCGAGCGTGATTGTGAATTCGCCGTATACCCCTCTCGCGTTTTCAGAATGAAGTCCGATCTGCCCAGATTCAATGTCGATCGTACCGCTGTATTTGAGCGTATCGTCGAAGTAGATGCGGAATTCGGTTCCGATCTTGTAAAAGTCGACATAGACGACATCCTCGATATCATCGAATGTTGCGGTCTCAATTTCGGAAACGCCTTGTTCCCTACGTTCGATGGTCAGGCTATCCAAGCCGTCTTCGAAATAGAGCCGCACGTAGTTGTCCACGTCTTCATACAACAAGAACAAACCATACCGCATCGGCGACAGGACATCTATCGGTTCAAAGCTGAGTTTCGTGCGAATGGTGAAATCATCATAGGTGGCTTCTGTGAAAATTTGTGATGCCGCGTTGGTCCCATAAATGACCGCTGCCACACTGGTGATGTCGTAACTGCCCGACTTGGGTATGCCGTTGTCGCTAGCTTCGCCCCAGCCAATAGTTGAGGTCGGAAACTCAGTGATTTCGGTGAACTCGAAATTGTTAATCGTGTACGTGATTTCTTCGCTCAAGACGCCAACCTGGGCTTCATCGATGGCGGCCAGGACCGTGCCGACAAAGACCTCGTTGACATAGATACGGAATTCACCACCGACTTTCAGGACATCGAGACGGACGGAACCGCTGAAATCCACTTCGTCGGGGATTTCGATGATCCGCCACACCGTTTCCCAGGCACCGTCGACAATCGTGTTGACGGAAACGAAATGCTCGGTGTCAAGTGGATGAAGAAATACTTGGACGTAGTTTTCCGCGTTTTTATAAGCAGCATAAAAACCAAATTTGTTGTAGATTCCGTCACGGATTTCCATATCACCAATCGTGAAATCGCCGCCAATGCGGTAATCGGTTTTCATCCCGCCGGCGGAATAGAACGCCTGATCGAAACTCGCCGGCGATGCTTTCTTTTCGATGAGGGAAATCGATCCGGCGGTATATGCATACTCTCCTACTTTAATGAGAATACCGTCGGCACTGTTCCCCCAGTCGCCTTGCGAGAACCAATTGATCTTGATATTGGAATAGTCGGTGTCGTTGACGTTATAGGTGAATACCTGTTCCTCATTGGCGCAGGACACCATTAACGACGCAACGATGATCACAAATAAGAAGCGAAGTGGTTTCATTTCAAATCCTCCCGATTCCGTATAATTTGCATTTCTTGTGGGTCGTATGGCAATCCGTCGGGACGCAGAACGTCGTGAAACCAAACGCTCGGTTCGCCGTCGGCGGGATTCCAGCCCCACGGAATGTGGGTCTGGGTTAGACCGTTCACCAGGCCCCAATGAATTGACCCGATGCCTTCACGGTAGTAATATGGAAAGACGTTGTCTATGCGACAATTGAAGTGAACGCGCGCCATCCATTCAGTACAAACAATGGGATAACCAAGTTCGCGCAGTCCGTTGATGAGCAATTGAGTGCTGGCGGGATCGCCGTAGTGATGGAAGGTGATGATGTCGGACAACTCCATTGCCCGCATATCGTTGAACAGTGTATCTTGCGAAGCGGCGTCATTGGTAGCACCCCACACACCGACGGTGATCGGCTGGCACGGCTTAACCACTCGTGCCCACCGGAACGACGCTTCGAGAAGATATAAACTTTGGGCGCCACGACCATTGTTTCCAGGTTCGTTGTACAGATCCCAAAAAAGCACGCGGCGATCACGGGAATGCGAACCGACAATGGCGCTGACATAGCGTTTCAATCCTTCTATCCGGGCTAGATCAAACTGGACTTGAACACCTGGACTCGGAGTCCAGCCACTGTTGTGGGTGAGCGGTGCCGGTGGATTCTGTGGGCCGAGATAGGGCTCTAGTCCAGCAAAGGCGCAGTCATCGAATAAGACGGGTACGACATCAATATGGTTGATACTCGCACATTCGAGCAACCAATCAAAATGACGTAGGAATGGACCCGGTTCGGCCTCCCAGACAATAAAGGGCAAAAACACGCGGATGCAGTTGTAACCCCAGTCGGCAGCCCATTTTAATTCGCGTTCGATGGTGATCTGATCGAAAGTATCGGACTGCCACATTGCCGTCGAGTTGACAGCGGTTGAAGGCAGGAAGTTGACGCCGACGAACGTGGGATGGCTCCGGTACCAGCGCCAAGCCGCCGCCGCGCTCCAACTGCCCTCTTTTTGGAGCGTAACGTTACGAATTCGTCCGGCTTCCAAAAATCATAACCTCATTGATGCCAAAGTTGGTCTGCCCAAACCCGGATTCCGCCGAAGTGATTTTAATCCATTCGGTTTCGATGCCACTGGTATTGATGATCGTCGCTTCGCCGCGTAGCATCGAAGTGGTAACACCGAGAATCTTGGTGCCATCGCTGAATTCGATGTTGATTTTGGTGGAGCGGTATTTAACTGTAATCGGAATGTAAATGAACAATGAGTTGACGATACGGGCCTCGGGGAAGATAATTTTGACGTAGGCATCGGCAACGGCGCCGCTGGCAACGAACTGGAAGGCTTCGAGGGTTTCAAGCATCACGAGTTCGCCATCAATCGCGCCCAAGGGATTGTACCCGTCAAGGACGCCACTTGATTCGATGGTCGCATCCTTTGTCAGCAATATGTGGAACGACTTAGTCCCCGACGGAATGGGCTGGTAGGTGACAGTAGGGCCGTTAACAAACACACTGCCATCTTCACGGAATCCGACACGATCGATGTTAAGATAACGGTTGCCCGATGGACTCGCGGGATTGGTGTGCATATGGTATGCCGTCAGCAGTTCTTGTCCGTCTTTGCTATAGAAGAAACTGTTGTTTCCGGGACCGGACAATTCACTTGCGATTGTTTTGAGAATCGGATTCGCTTCGCTCTTCACAAAAGGTCCGAATGGAGAATCGGAAACCGCATAGCCAATCGCATAATGGACTTCGCTGTATTTGTTTGCAGAATAGAAAAGATAATACTGGTCCCCTTGCTTATGCATCCAGCAGCCTTCGACCCATTTCCAGTCAGCACCGCCGGAGATCCTTTCCCACGGCTGATCGGGGCGAAGAAGCATCACGGCGTCATCAGCAGTTTTCGTTGAAATGAAGTCGTCGTTCATTTCGACAACATAGATGTGACTTTCGCGGACGCCATCAACGAGGTTGTCAAGAGCGTCCTTGACATAATACAGATAGGACTTGCCGTCGGTATCGGTAAACAAGTGATTGTCGATGGCAGAATAACCAAAATCAAACAGCGGGGACCCTTTATCGGTATATGGGCCGTAAACATCCGAAGCCGTCGCAACCCCGATTCGCGGCGATCCAGCACCCTGTTTCCACGTGCTGTAATACAGATAATAGGTATCACCGCGCTTATGGATTTCGGCGCCCCATAAACCGCCACGTCCGGAATCACCCCAACTAACCATGCTAATGTCGAAAATCTGTGTTCCGGAACTCCACGTCGTGAGGTCGACGCTTTCCCAAAGCTGGAAGATCATACCGGTCGACGTGCCGGTCATGAAGTATTTATCTTCCGTCGAGTCATAAAACACATGTGGGTCACCGATGCCGGTGATGCCGACTTTCCCCTGTTCTGGTAAAAGGTTTTTCGTGTTTAGGTACGTGTAGTCTTGGATAAATTCATCCATTTCCAATTCCTCCCCGAGCGGGTTAGTCACGAGCGCGCATCCCGTCAGTCCGAGCGATAAAACCGCAATCAAAATCCAAATTTTTTTCATCATGAACCTCCTATGGATTATTCTTTGACACTACCGATGACAATGCCACTGATGAAATACCGTTGTACAAACGGATACACGGCGAGAACCGGAATCATCGCGATGATGATTTGGGCGCTCTTGACGCTGATGTTAGACAACATTGCAATCAAGTCGGGATCAGTGATGCCGGTTTGACTGAAATCCATTTTGATGATGACGGTCTGGAGATAGCTTTGTAGCGGATATGAGTGGATTGAGGTCGAAAACAACAGCCCGTCGAACCAGGAATTCCAATGACCAACGATGGTAAAGAGAAGTACGGTTGCAATTGCTGGTCTTGCAAGCGGAATAACGATGTGGATTAATTTCTGAATTTCACTCGCACCATCGATTTCGGCGGATTCAAGGATTTCTTTCGGAATGTGTCGGTAGAAATTCAACATTAAAATGATGTTGAAGACCGGCACGGCGGTCGGCAGTACGAGACTCCACACGGTATTGAGAAGTCCGAGATCGTTTAGTAGAACGAACTGGGCGATGATGCCTCCTGAGAACAATGCCGTGATGAAAAAGTAAATCATATAGGCGTTGCGGAAGCGGAACTCCTGTTTCGTCTTCGAAAGTGGATAAGCAGTCAAAATGATTATCGACATATTGACGATAATGCCTAGGATCACGCGCTGTATTGAAATTCCGAACGCATGCCAGAAACGCCCATCCTCGAGGATAATCCGGTATGATTCCAGATTGAACCCTTTCGGAAGAAGCATGACCTCGTTTGAAACGATGGCGTCATTTTCAGATAACGAGAGCGCCAGTACATGGATGAAAACCGAGAGGCAGGCGATTGCCACAGCCCCGAGAAAAACCGCGTTGACAACGTCAAATATTTTTTTTGACAGCGATCTTTTCATCATGCCCACCTAGAATAACCTGTAATCGAGGAATTTATAGGCGATTATATAGGAAACGCCGATAAAGACCATCGATGTCAAGGATTTCAGCAGACCGACGGCTGCACCGAGACCATATTGGTTGGCCAAAATACCTTGTCGATAGATGAAGGTGTCGAGAATCTCAGCCTCAGAAAGCACGTTCGCGTTAATCAAATTCCAAACTTGTTCGAAGCCCGCGTTCAGTATATTGCCCATGCTGAGGACGGCCATCAGGGCGACAATGGTGATGATGCCCGGAAGCGTGACGTGAACCGTCTGTTGCCAGCGGTTGGCGCCATCGATTGCCGCCGCTTCATAAAGCGTCGGATTGACGCCGGTGATTGCCGCGAGATAGATGATGGTGTTGAAGCCAAATGTCTTAAAGATATCCGTCCAGACAATCGTACCTTTGATCGTCTCGGGATTACCGAGGAAATAGATGGGTTCGCCTCCGAATAGCCTTATTATGTTGTTGACGATGCCAGTAGAGGGAGACAGAATATCGATGACGATGCCACCAAAGACGATCCAGGAAAGAAAATATGGAAAATAAATAATTGTCTGAACGCTCTTTTTGAACCATTTTTTTCGTACTTCGTTGAGCAAGAGAGCGAAAATCAGTGGCACGAGGATGGACAATACGATCTTTGCGAAGGATATTTGAACCGTATTCGTCAGATACGTCCAGATGCGCGGATAAGCGAACAAGTTTTTAAAGTTCGTAAATCCGATCCACTGTTGCGGGCCGAAAAGACCCTTTGCGGGGACAAAACGCTGAAAGGCGATGACGATGCCGTACATCGGCGCATAGCAGAACACGAGGCATAACAGCACGGCCGGAAGCGACATTAAATGTAATGGAAAAGTGCGTCGAAATCGATTTCGTCGACGCAACTTGGCCGAATCGACGACAGGCATGCAACTACCTTCCGTAGCGGGCGTTAATCTCGTTTGTAATAACGGATCCGCCATTGGTCAGCCAGTATTCCCGGAACGCGTCGAAATCCGAGGTCATATTCTTTTCGTATCTGATTGCCTTGGTGAAGAACTCAAGAGCATCAATTCCCAATTGTGATCCAACGATTCCCATTGCCGGCGTTGGTGAACCATAAAACTGGTTCTGGAATGTTGGAATCTCCCCATTCACAACAAGATTCAGGAAGTACCCCGCGGTTTGACCGCCCATTACAGTAGCGTTCGGCGCAATCCGTCCGAACATGATTTGCCAGTCGTAGCGGTTATCGGTAACGACATTTTTAAAATAATTACGTGACACGCCGACTATCTCGGTCTCCAATTTGGTTCCCGCATAGTATGCCTGAATATCAAGATAGGGAACGAGATTTACGGTCGGTCGATAGGAAAACAGCGGCCCCATCGCCCAAATGAAATCGACTTGATCATTTCCCCAATAATCATAGTTACCGGTTTCTCCATATAACTTTTCATAATAGTAGTTCAACATTTTGATCGCAATTTCCGGGTTGGCAAAAGCGCTGTTCGCGACAATGACATCATTCACACCGAGTTCAAGTTGGTGAACGACTGTCTCGCCCTCGGTTCGGCCTGGCCAGGCGAAGACCGCCCAATCGGCATCCGCATCTTTGTTTTTGGAAGGAAGGAGAAAATCGCTAGCATTGTAGTGCGCGCCCATATAGATACCGGTCTTGCCATTGGCGACATCGGCTTTCGATTTGGTGTAGTCGAGCGTGATGAATTCGGGATTCAGCCATCCGTCAAGGTACATATCTTGAAGAATTGTCATCGGTTCAATCATAGCGTCCTGGATTGCGCCTAGTTTAATCTTCTGGTCGGCAGGATCGAGCACCCAGCTGTCCGGATAGGCTCCGAAACAAGAGAAAAAGCCTTCGAGATTATGCCACAGGTCATTTGACAGGGCAAAAGCGTATGTATCATCAATGCCATTTTGGTCAGGATCGTCCTTGACAAACTTCTCCATCAGATCAATGAGTTCGTAGACCGTTTTCGGTCCACTCGTGACGCCAACGGCAGCCATCCAATCCTGGCGGATCCAGAGATATTTATAAGAATCGTACTTACTCACGACCTGCGGAATTCCGTACAGTTTGCCATCGATCGTCGCCGCTTCAAGCGCTTCGTTGCCTGCTTCCGCGAGGATTTCTTTTAGTAGCGGCGATGCATAGGTTTCGTAAGCCTCTGTTAGATCGTATAAAAATCCATTTTGTGCCAACTCCCCTAAATCGGCAAAGCCAACGGAAAAGACGTCGGGCAGATCGCCCGTCGCCATCAGTCCAGCCCATTGGGTTTGAAACGCCTCGCCGCTTCCGGTAATTAAGTATTCAAACTGGACGTTCATATCGTTTTTAAAGCCCCTAATCCAGCGGTTATCTTCCAATGTTTCGCCAGTCAGTGACGTGAGCCGGGCTAGATTTGAGGATGCCGTCGGATCAATGTATTTGATGGTGTGGACCAATACTTCCTCATCATATTTACCGAGGTAGCCTTCCTCGCCCGCAATCGCAGTTAATGTTGTCGTATCGGTTTGACAGGCCGTAACGGCAAATACCGACATAATGATCATTGTCATGAAAAGCAATCGTTTGATCATGTTTTCTCCTTTCGACTCGCTAGCGAGTCGCTGTCGTGATTTCGATCAACGCACAAGAATGATCTCGTAGGTCGGTCCGAACGGAATCTTGTCAAGGGGTAATCGCGCACTCTCGGTAACATAAAACGTTGATGGTTTTCCCGGGCCTAAGACGCATTCCCCATGGGGAAAGTTCTTGTGCATCACGAAGAAACTGAGCTCGGGATCGTTAAAGACGCACTCAACGGCGATGAAATCCGCTGCCGACAGTGTTCTGTTTTCAAATTTGTGGAGATATTCCTCGCGATTGATCAATGCTACAAGGAGTACTAATTTTTTTTCACCGACACCCCCGAGAAGCAGAAATTCTTCGTTGTCGGGGTGCGTAGCAAAAGCAGTAAACTCCGGATTATCGATCGCGCAGCGGATTAGTGAATGGCCGCCGTACTTTTCGTCCGAACGATAGATGTGATCACCTTTTCCCGTTCCTTGGGAAATACTTAATCGGTGGTCTTCACGCGAAGGACGCAGTCTTGTGATGACTCCCTTCCGTTCGAGCATCGCCATGTTCGCTTCGTCCATGCGGACCAGTTTTATGATAAGTTGTTCAGGCATTGGCTTCCTCCTCGAAATCATAGAGCCCTTGGAAGTCCGGCGAAATCGTGCGCAGTGTGTGGACAATCGCCGGCACTTCGTCCAAACGATTCTCACCGATGCGGGCAAGCGCCAATAAATAGGTACAATATGCTTTATTGCGTCGCTGTAGGTCGTCGTTGAAGATGAGATGGTTCGGTAATGATACCGTAAAATAATCGATTTCGACCGTTTGATTGAGGTGCTGATCGGCGTAATCACTCAACTTCCTAAAGCGAACTAATGCCTCTTCTTCCCGCCCTAGTTTCCTCAGAGCCAGACCTTGAAAATAGATGGTATCGGATGGTTGATCGTTATAAAACTCGGAATCCTTCACTTCCTGAAGTCCGATCGAAGCCCGCTCGTACCAGACATTTGCGGACATCGGATCCTGGTTCAAGGAACATGCAACACCCACTAGATAATCGATGTGGTTTTCCATGGTCCCCGGAAGTTTCCCTTCGCCCAGGTTTTTCGGATAGGTGCGGCACGCCTGTAACCGATTGATTGCCGCACTGACATCGCCGTTCGCTAACAGTCGCCGCGCTTGTTTCATCAAAGCGATCACGTATTGAAAGGCGACTTTCCCTTCGCCGCCTTCCCACACATGAAAACGGTGGGTTGACAAAAGGGCAAGGGCACGCTCTGGGTTACCGAGAAGGTTATGAATCGCGACATATTCGAGATAGAGATCGTCACGTTCTTGAATCAATCGGGCGCAGTTTTCCATTGCTTGCAGTCGCTTACTTGGAGCGGTATTGGTCCGTTTGAGTAACTGATCGTACTCATAGAAGAGACGACTGTCGTTCGGATCCGCTGCCAATGCCCGTTCATAAGCGGCAACAGCTTGTTTGGGATGACCGAGTTTGTTGAAATAGGCAATACCGAGATTGCGATGAACGGTTGCAAACCCGAGAAGTCTGGCGGCGGATTCTTCCCACAGTCGGATGGCACGGTCGTAGCGACCCCGATCGTAATCGAGGTTTCCAAGATAATATTTTGCCATTGCAGCAAACGCAAAAGCCGATACTGTGTATTCAAGAGCAATCCGACTGGCAGGCCGGTTCGGGAAACACCAACCCGGATCTGCGGTTTCACCAAGCAAGGCATGCATTTCACTTTCAGAAGGCATATTGAGACGACTGAAATAGTAGGACAGATGATAATGGGCTAACGGCGATGGGGAAACGGCATGTTTCAGATACCGCCGCAAAATATCAATCGCATTTTCCCAGAGCCCCATCTCGGAGTAATCATTCGCAAGTTCCAGCACGTCGTGAATCGAAGTGTTTGCAAGTCTTCGCTCGAACACGCCATACCGTGTCTTTGATGGCATCAGCAAGCATTGCTCGTAATACAAGGTTGGATCCATGCAGTCCGAAGCTCGTGCCAAACGGAGCGACTGGCGAGCTTTCTTTATTTGCCTCGTCAGCCGATATGCCACGATTCGCGCCACAATGGCGCGTCGATTTCGGCTGTTATAGGAAAGCGATTCATCGAGAAATGCAAGCGCGCGGGTGGCAGACTGAACGGCTTCAGAAGCGTAACCATCCCGCAACTGAGAATCGGCTTTGGCAATGGCGATAAGCCCGAGACGAAATTGCGCGGCTGCATGCTGTGGTAGACTCCAAGAAGCTTTTTGATACCAGTTGACCGCTTCTTCAACCTGACCTTGCTGTTCAAGCACAAGCGCTTTTAAATACAGCGGTTCGGAATCGCGGGTTCGTTCATTCTTCATCCATAAACGGCTGATGGCACGATCGAACAGCACTTTTGCTTCATCAAGACGTCCCTGAAGCAACAACTGGTGGCCATATCCAGTGTTGATGCGACTGTCAAAAGGATCGCGTCGCAAGCCTTCAAGATAATAGTCTTCGCTGCGATAGGTCGCATGTCGATACTGTTCGAGATGCGTTGCGATCATAACCAGTTCTTCCACCGTTCCAACCGCTGCTGGTTTTGGCGTAACAGCGGCGGCAACGGGAATTTTTTCTGAAATCGGATGGTTTTCGTAACGTAACTTCGTCGCCCCATTCGCTTCGCAGATCGAGACTATATATCGATCATTCGGTTGGCATAACTGCGGGACTTGATAATGATAGGCCCGCAGGGGTGAGATTGATTCAATGTATTCTTCATGCACCGATTTCTCCGGCGTCTCAAATCGGACACAAAGATGGTCAAAACAGGCTGATGCATAGATGGACACGGCGAATCCCGTCGCGTTGGCTTCCACATTGAGAACGACATCCTGAGTCGCGTTTTTGACTAATCCAAGTTCCTTGTAAGGCATGAAATATTGGACGAAGCGTTTGCTTTCGTAGGGTGCGAGCCAAGAAAAATCAGGCTGATTGTCTGTATAGACGCCGGCCATCAACTCAATGTAGGGACCATTTGCATCAGTTAAGTTGTCATCCCACGTGCGGCCGAAGTCGCCGTTTCCCCAAGTCCACTGTTTTTTCCCTGGCGCTATGTGATGATCTGCGACGTGAAGCATCCCCGCTTGGACGGAAAAATCATAACCTCCAACGAAGTCATATGCCGACTGAAAAGCCATATAGGATGTGGGTACCGGAATGTTTTTGTATTGCGAAATGTCGACGCCGCCTGTGTAATTGGCCTTGTAATAGGTACCGTGCGCAATCGGAAAAGCCGAAACGTCACGCTTACCATGGTCGAAAACGGCCGTCACATCGGGCGGAAAAACAGACTGAGTATGCTGGTTCACCGCTACTGCGGGGTTGGCCCACCATAAAAACGTCTGCGGCAGCCCGGTTCGATTGTAAAGGTCACCAGCAATTTCAATATAGGCCTTGCCTTCGTACAAGGTATAGGTGACTTGAGCACGGGTACCATACATGCGGTCAATTTCATCCAGATGCATCCGCACAAATCCTTCGCCTTGCTCGACATGAAAGTTGACCGGCTCATACGTAGTCGGACGATGATGCTGCGGCCAATTGAATTCGATACCGCCGGAAATCCATGGCCCAGTCAACCCCACGAGGGCCGGTTTTACGACTTCGTTGTAGTAGACAAAATCATATCCATTTGTCTTGTCGAGCGCCCGATAGATGCGCCCACCGAGATCGGGCATAATCCAAACGAGCAGATAATCGTTTTCCATCACAACGACACGGTGCGGCTTGTCTTTTGGTGCATCTTCAATCTTGTCAATAACTGGAAAAGGGTACACTTTGCCGCTGCTACCCTGATAAACGCGCTTTTCAAAAAACATCGGATTCTTGTCTTTCAAACCGATTCCATAGGTCGGAATGATATGAACTTCCTGTACTATTCTGATCATCGTGTTCGAGCTGATGCGCTCGAATTCACCCCGTTCCCTGATTGGTTTCGATCGCCAATGGTGAAAATCACGGGCCGGAGTGTCATGGCTTCGGCTGCTACCTTCCATTTCATTGTATCAACACCTCTTCTCAATAAAAATAGACTATAATCTTTGAAATGGACAATCATGCTGTAATCTGATGAATTAAGCGATTTCATATGCACTATATGGTGAAAACAAGGTATAATATTCATATCATGAGAGATATCCATTTCAGCGATCAGTTTTTAAACAAGCGTATGTTTGATGTACGCACGATCGGGTTGAACGATCCGCCGAATATCATTACGGAGTTCGGCTATTTTCCTCAAGCCCGATACCACTATATCCGACGCGACAATGGCGCGGCAGAGCATATCTTCATTCTATGCAGCCAGGGGGAAGGCATCGTAGAAATCGATCACAAGTCCTACCGCATCTATCCGATGAGTTACATCGTGATTCCCCGTCGCACCCCACATGTCTACTATGCGAATAATGATCACCCGTGGTCAATCTATTGGTTCCACTTCAATGACGATATTGAGATCGACCCGGGTGAAAAGTTGCTTTCGGCACTACCTTATAACTTCATCGTCGCAGCGTTTCAGTTGCTTTTGAACGAAGACTTCCATGCACGAAAAAGTTTGGCGTACTTGGAACTTACTTATCAATACATTCGCGAAACGATGCGGCCAGATGATCACAAACCGATAATCAACGAGCATGTGGAATTAGCTATGCAATACATCAAGGAACACATTGTGGAAACCATTGCGCTCCAAGACATTGCCACCTACTGCCATCTATCAGTCAGTCAGTTGTCGCATTTATTCAAAACCCATCTGCAAACATCCCCGTTCTCGTACTTTTTGAAACTGAAAGTCGAATATGCGGCAAACCTACTCGTCATGACCAATCTTACGATCAAGGATATTGCACAACGCCTGAGCATTGAGGATCCGTTTTACTTTTCGCGCCTCTTCAAGCGCCACATGGGAGTTTCTCCGTTGAATTTTAAGCGACACAATCGCAGATGATTTCATACATCGGGTGAGATGGCTTTCGTATGTAGAAACCTTGATCTGGCGTTTATGCCTATCACCGTTATGGGGCCGTTTTCTTTGTCAAATATGTGGCCTGCCAAGATGCGCGCGAACAATTTCCCGCAATGTTAAGCACAATAAGAAATAAAAGTTACCGGATCGTGCCACTTGCGTTAGCGGACTGTATACATGCAATGGACAAAGAGAGGTTTCGCAACTAATCTTGATATAATAAAGCGCGACATAATTGTCGCGCTTTTCAGATAGAGTGCAACTCTTGCATAAAGGCGTCTCGTCAACTTTGTGTGGCGCTTACTCAATCCGCAGATCATTTCGAAGAAAGATTAGATATTGCTAGTAGCGACACACTGTTATTGTATCAGACAAGTTGCCGAGTAATAAATATACTAAAGTATTTTATGGTTTTATTCAAAAATTAGAGCGTATAAAATATCTATTGTACTTTCAAAACGGGCATAGAAACGGACTGAGAAAATAAAAAGAGAACCCTTTACTGTATAATTTGTATGCCATCGTACCATACACAGGGAAATTTCTCCTGAATGATTTTACCATAAAATTGATCCGTTGTCTCGCGGAAGGCGAGAAAACGGATGATTCGGTTCGTGAATTGTTTCGTTCGGAGCTCGAAAGGTCGATGAACGAGCTGCTCAAGATGGAATTGACGGGCTTGCTGAACTACGAAAAGTACGAACGCAGCGGTTGCCGATAATCATCCTGCATTAGATCGCCAATCTATCGAGTGCTGTATTCCTCTGCTAGACCAGCTCGTTTTGCAGATACGCAATGCTGGTATTCATGATTGTTCTCGATCTCGTCTTGATCGCCATGGTCATAAAGAAGAAATCCCGCAGTGCAATTCTTGATCCGGCCACCGAAAGCGTCTGATCGGGGCGGAAAAAGAGAAATCATGGAAATGGAATAAGCGTTTATGCGTGAGTGGTTATGTTCGTCCTATCATGCTATGAGGCCCGCCCATGATTCAACCCCATATCAATCAAAGTGTTTAGTTCAGATAAAATGCGTGAATTTTGTCAAAATTGAACAAACATATTTTTCTCTGGGGCAATATGTCATATAATCATGGATAGAGGTGATAGTATGAATGTAGCTTTTTTGATTGTCGATGTTCAGAAAGAATACGTAGAAAATCCGTTGTTCAAAGACCAGTTGAAATCAGCCGCCATGTATATCAATGAAGTTAGCAAATACTTCCGGGATGCCAAACGGCCGGTGATTCATATTCAGCATGCCTCCGCGGGCGGCGGGATGGGTACTGACGGCTTTAAAGTCGCCAGTGAAATCGATCAGAAAGACACGGATATCTATCTTACCAAAGAATTCGGGAACGGCTTCTGGAAAACGAATCTGGAAGAAAAACTGAAAGCATTACAGGTGGATTACGTTATCATTTCCGGGCTCTCTGCCAGTTATTGTGTTTTGAACACCTATAACGGCGCGCTGGAACGGGGTTTTGAAGCAGCTTTGTTGCAACATGGATTGTTAGGACATTCGCTGGAGTCCGTGAAAACGGTTGAAAACGAAAGAAATATTATCGGTTATTCAACAGTCAAATACATTTTAAATCTTCTTAAATAGCGACTACCCGTTAAGGTTGATTTGCCATAAATAAGAAAGGACCATTTTTGGCGATTTCTGGTCAAAATCGGGGATCTAATATCATCAATGTAATATTATGGCATTACGGAAGATACTACAGTACTAACCACTGTAAGCGCGATTTATCTACTACATATTTCAATAATGCAAACGACCGAATTTTTCGGTCGTTTTTTCTTAATTTTATTAGGTTCTTTGGATCGTTTTGCGCTTCCGAAAACAGCTTATTTTTCCGCTTCAACCATTACAACTGGTGTCGATGTGATACACGGCGATTGTTTGACCAAAGATCATAATCAGCATCATCCAATTCGATGGATCAACTTTGTTTTTCGGTCTTTTGGTAGAAATGGAAGCTAATAGTGATGGCCACCGTAGTCGATAATATCAGTCCAGCTAATGGGTACAAGAAGAATATTTCGCTGTCGATCAACAGCATGCCTTGCGTTCCCGGAAGGAGATAACCGATGTACTGCAAAACCTTTGGCAACATGCTGGCAGGAAACATGATGCCGCTCAGCAATACCGTCGGCATGAAAAATAATTGCCCAAGCATCGTGACGCTGCCTTGGTTTTTGGATAGGCTTGATAGCATGACGCCCAGGCTCGTGCTGCAGATGATCACTAAAAGAATCTTCAAAAAGTACCCGGGAATATTCGCCGGCAAATCACATCCGAAGATGATCGGTGACAAAGCGAAAATTATCACGGAGACGATCAACGTATGAAAGCAGGTGTTGATCGCATGGCTCATGGGCGTGGCCCACGTGGGAATGCCGGCGGCCTTATAGGCCTTCAAAACATCCTTTTCTTTCAAGCGGACAAGCGTTGAAGGAAGGCCCAGAAAGGTCGGCATCGTGATGGCAAAGATCGAGAAGGCTGGCATTAACGTGTTGACCCTGTCCGGCATGATGCTAGCCATCACGAATCCGACCAAGAAAAAAAAGACCAAAGGGATCATATAGTAGATAATTAATGTTTGTTTATCTCTCAAATCGCATTTGAATTGGATCATCAGTTGCGTAAAGAATGCTTTCATCTCATTTTCCTCCCGCGATATTCAAGAAGAGTGTTTCGAGTCCCGCGCGTTCGACTCGCAGATCTGTGATGACGTCTTGCTCGGCTTTCATGTAAGAAAAGAGCGTTTCCAAATCGCTGATGGTGTTGTTCGTCAGTATCGAATAATAGCCGTCTTCCAACATGTGAACCGCTAACGTCGTTGGCTTCTTCATGCTCTTTTTTTCCGTCTGAAACAATATCCTGCTCATCGCGCATGCCGTTAACTCTCTCGGCGTGCCCTCTTTTACGATTCGTCCTTCTTTGAGAAAAGCGATCCGATCGCACAATAGTTGGACTTCATCCATGTCGTGCGAAGCCAAGATAATGGTGACGCCGTTTTTCTTCAGACGTATGATTTCTTGATGCAACGCATATCGACCTTCCACATCAAGGCCGGCTGTCGGTTCGTCCAAAATGACGACCCGGGGATTGTGACATAGAGACAGAGCCAATTGAAGACGCCTTTTCTGGCCAGCAGACAAAGATCGGTACGGTTGTTTCAATTGGTCCTGAAGTCCGAATTGTCTTAACAGATCGACGTCTGTGGGAACGCCTTTCCAGGCACAGAACATTTTCATGGCATCGAGAACGGACATATTTCCGGAAATCCCCGAGTTTTGGAGTTGGACACCCAGAATTTTTTGGATTTCCTTGCGGTCGCGAGTCACGTCGAGTCCATGGATCGACAGTTGACCGCCATCGGGTTTTCTAATGCCTTCGAGGCATTCCAATGTGGTAGTCTTTCCCGCTCCGTTGACCCCAAGAAGCGCATAAATCTCCCCGGTTTTGACGTGGAACGAAACATTGTCCAAAACCTTTTTATTGCCATAGGATTTGGATAAATTGACGATGTTGATCATTTTTGCGCCTCCATCAATTTTTGAATCAGACTCGCGGTTAGGGAAACCTGGCCACTGGAAAAGTAAGCTTCCATGCATTTTTCCAAATATCCTTGGGCGGCATCCATCAGTTTTCGTTCACTTTCCGGCCAACTGATTTTATTCTTGCCGAATCGTATTGTTTCGATGATGATATTCTCATCACCGCCCGTGACGAAAATGACCCGATCCCACCATTGCTTGGCAAGCGCCAATCCTTGAATGCTATTGGGAGGAACCTCGGCTTTTTCCAAAACAATGGCATCAATTGCCAACTTTTTGAATTCAATTAACTGATCAAAGGTTTTCTTGGAAGTGCTATTGATTTGGGTCAGTTTTGCCAAGACTTCTTCATCCATGGCCGCAGGCACCCACTCCCGCGCTGGCACTTCCGAAAACAAACCGATAAAATTGGAAAGCAACTGATAGTCGGGAAAGTGTCCGGTCTCGATGATTTTTTGAACGGCTTCGATCCCCGCAAAACTGCTTTGAACCTGTAAAATCCGTTTTTCGATGATCTTGGACTGGAGTTCCAAGACTTTGCTCAATCCGGATAAATTCGTAATGGTGATAATTTTCTCCTTGATTTCCGCAAGTGCAAAACCCAAGGACTTATAAAATGCAATCTGTTCCAGTTTCAGCATGTCTTTTTCGTCATAACACCGTCTTCCGCCTTCGGTATGACTGCTCGGTTTAAGCAGGCCGATATTATCATAATGCTGCAATGTCCTGACTGTCATTTTTGTCAGTCCAGCCAGTTCACCAATCAAGAGTTTCATGATTTTTCGCCTCCGAATTACATTATACTACGTTACGTAACGTAACAAGCAAGGACTTTTTTAAAATTGAACAATGCGATGTACAACCAGAACCGATTCTGTTCGCAAGCATCCTCGTCTCGGGGGCTGATTCAACCCCAATTATGTGTAAATATGGCGTCAAGCGCACGGCAAAATTCATTTAGAATCGCATTAGTGAAATGTGATTTCTAATCATACACGTTCGTTCAAAATAGGGGCCAAGAAACGGCGCCAAACAGGTTCAATTGTTATTTTTCAGCTCAATGAAACGATACAAATCAAAAAAAGTCGGATTTCCTTGGGCGTTCAGGAAATGCGACATGGATGTGTTTGGTAGCCTGTACTTACGGCTTTAGGCTGGATACTTCTTGAAGGAAGGGATGAATCTTGATGCACACGAAAGTGCCAAGGTTTTTTGCGAGGTCGAGCCCCAAGGATTTAAACATTCCTTCAACCCCAATTATATTTACCTTCTCCAAAAAAAATATCGCGTAAAGTATTAAGCACGCTTCCAGCTTGATAATACGAAAGTATACCAGTTCAAAATATCAATATTCTAGAATAGAATAATTGTTTGTGATGCAGCTCGGTGTATCGCGCTTCCGGAAATAAAAGGCAATGTCGTCATGATTGACTTAATCTACCATTTTTGCATCCTGGTCGCTGTGTTTTCTTGAATACCTGCATACTTAAGAGCATTCCTACTTATTGCTTTTCTTGTGTAGGAGCAGCATAATCCCCGTTGTCAGCATCGGCACTTCCACAATCAATGTTGTCAGCCATCGGTATTCATCGTCTGAATAATCATAGAGTTTGAACAAGAAAAATAAAATGACGGCTCCAATCAAAATAATGATTCCAAGAATCAACTCTTGTTTCCAAAGTAAAATAATCAGAGCAATGATCACAATGCCCGGTATCGAGTTGATCAAAAACTCAAGGATCATATTTCCGATGGAATCCGTACCATCAAACGAATCGAAAGACATAAAAATAAAGAAAGCTCCAAGCAATAACATGAAATATTTGCATATTCTTACTGCTGTTTTCATACCGACACCTTCTCTGGCTTCATTGTAGTTCCAAAGAACAATGATTTCAAGTGATTGGTGTCTTTTTTATCTGTTCTATGTAGAGAACCGACGAATATTGGCTGATGAATGTTGTGGCGTTGACCTAAATGTCGCATTTACAAACGAGTGGATATGTGTGCAAATGCTGTAGTGTCAAATAACACAACGGCTCGCTCTATATATATCAATCCGAACCTATGTTATGTTTTTAGTGTCAAAAAAGATCCTTGAATCTTTCTATAGTCTCGATGACGGAATCGTCGATGATGGCCAGTTGTTCCAAGGTGTTTTCGGACAGATTATGTTTGATGATGGAACATATCTCTTGAAATAGTTTCAACCCATAGATAGTACGTGATTCCAATGAATGTGGTTCGACCCCAAACAGGATTTCTCCATACCGATATCGATCATCGTCATGGAAATAGTTCTGGAATGTTTTCAAGAATCCCAGGGAATCAAAAGGGATTCCCTCCGATACCGCCAATACATTTAACATTCCGTAGGAGAGGCCATGCAACCCGGCAATCAGTTTATCAGGGTTATTGAAGTGCAATCCACTGATGGATTTATTGATTTCTTCAAACCATTCGACCAAAAGACGATTGACATATTCTTTGCTTTCCTTGGCAAAATGGGACTCGTATCTGATGCTCATGAATTGGTTTCGAAAAGCTTCATAGTGTTGGTTTGAATCGTATAGCAGAACCATCGTATCAAAAGTAGAACGTAAGTTTAAATATTCTAGTGGATCCGTAAAATAGCGCTTCATGGTTTCTTCGGTCTCATAGGTCACGGCAAAATACAGATCGCCTCGGTACCCTGCTTTAAACTCATATTGTCCTTCTTTTAGAACGATTTTGATGTCGGCGTCGCTAAACCTTGTCTGCCTATTGTTGGCATAACTTCCATACAAAGCGATATATAGAATGATATCTTTGTCTAAACTTTCTACAAAAGCAGTAATTCTTTTGTCCATATTATCTACCATTCCACAATCCACAAGGGGACATTTTCAAAAATCCCATGCCTGTCCATCCTTTCTGTTGTTTATATTTCGTTCTTGCGTAAACTAGCCAACGAAGAAACGCCTTTTTCCAATTCTACTTGTATTTTTTGACATTTTTCAATCCATTTTTCTTCATATTCGCGATCATCATCGAGGAATCGATCTTTTAGATCGCCGATATGCCTTATTCCCAACTCAAGGGACTCGTCAGCAAGTATCTGGTACAGCCTGTTGTCATTGTCGGACGCTTCACACACGACGTTGATTTCTCTGACTCCTTTTTCAAAAAGAACAAATAATCGGTGATGTCCATCTACGGAAAAGAATTTTCTTTTGTACTCGATGACGAAAATATTTCCATAGTCTTTCGTCTTTTCCATATAGCGCTTTACCTGATCATACTTTTGAGTAGAAAGGTAGTGCTGTTGAGGTATAATATCTAAGATATCTAGTGTATAACGTTTAACCTTCATTTATCATCACTGCTCCTTCAAATATTCCTCGGTAGTAGACCAATAGTGCTCTTCCATAAATTTGACTCGCCGTTCAAAAATTCATTTACACAAGATATTGTACGGTCTCTGGAAATTCTTGTATCCATATTATCACTCAATAAAATTACTGTATCCTCTTCCATGCTTTGTCAAATCATATGATTGCATTTAATTTGCATATTCACCAAATTTCTATAAACCGTGGTGAAATGAATCTATGCTTTCGAGTTAAGCATTAGTTATGAAACCGTGTTTTGATATGTACTATGCTCAAAACAGATCGGATGTGCTACTATTCTTGCCAACTTTAAACTAACCATAACTACGATACGTAATTATAATGAATACTAAATACTACTCACCGTCCATTATGCCCATATATGATTCATTTAGCGTTAATGTGAAATCTTCTTCCATGGAATATGCCTTATAAGCTTCCTCTAAAGCTTGCATATTGTCATAAGTAATGTAGTCAATCGCATCTTCAATATCTGAAAGCGTAAATATGGTAAAAGACAATGGCAGTCCGTCAAGCTCTAAAAGGCTTTGCGTCAACGGCAATTCCTCTGTCTTGAAAAGTAACATTGGTGAATCGTAATACGTTGCATATTGATATCTTGAAGGCAACTCAAATGGAACATCATCAATGTACAAATCAAGATAATATAGATAAGGTAATTTTTCTATTAAATTCATTGAAGTCCAACCATCCAGACTAACAAGATTGTATACCAGTTCATTATAATATATAGAAGAATCGCCTCGCTGTACTGTTAGGACGTGTTTGAAATCTTGATAAAAGGAAAACTTATAATATTCTGGAGTCGATCCGTCAACGGGTAAGGGCGTTTGAATGTGGAGCTGTTTTTCAGGATTAAAGACATCGAAATATAGAATCACCGGATCTGGTCCATTAAAACTATAAGACATGAAATATCTGGTATCAGAATCATATTCTTTATAAGTAACGTATACGCTAGAATTATCTATATCAAATGATTC
>CAZFHR010000005.1:0-23339 GCA_964519115.1 uncultured Candidatus Izemoplasmatales bacterium | reverse complement strand
CGCTTCCCGCCGGCGTCACGGTGACCGTCGAAGGCTCCAAAGTCACGGTCAAAGGACCCAAGGGAGTACTGGATTTTACATTTCACAAAGATATGACAATCGTTTCTGCTAATAATACAATTTCTGTAACCCGGCCATCGGATTCGCTGGCGAACCGCGCGCTTCACGGCACGACGCGGGCCCTGCTGAACAACATGGTCACAGGAGTAACGCAAGGTTTTTCCAAAACGCTCGACATCAAGGGCGTCGGATACCGGGCGATGCTGAAGGATAGCAAAACGTTGGTCTTAAACGTCGGATATTCGAATCCGGTCGAGATCCCGATTCCCGCTGGTCTCAGTTGCGAGATTCCCATCAACACCGAGATCACGGTCAGAGGGGCCGATAAACAGGCGGTCGGAGAATTCTCCGCATACATCCGTAAGGTCCGCGAACCCGAACCGTATCTGGGCAAGGGCATCCGCTACCGCGGCGAGCATGTACGCCACAAGGAAGGGAAAACTGCTAAGAAATAGCAGGATGGTGATCGAACATGTATAATCCCATAAACAAGAACGAACAACGGATCAAACGTCACGGCCGTTCGCGCGTCAATCTTGCCGGCACCCCGGAAAGACCGCGTCTGAACGTGTTCCGTTCGAATAAGGCGATCTATTGTCAAATCATCGACGACACCGTCGGTAATACCCTCGTGAGCGCATCGTCGCTCGATGTCAAAGACCTGAACGGCAGCAACGTCGCCGGAGCCAAGGTCGTCGGCAAGCTGATCGCGGAAAAAGCGCTCGCAAAAGGCGTCAAATCCGTCGTCTTCGACCGTGGTGGCTACATTTACCACGGCAGAGTCAAAGCATTGGCCGAAGCTGCTCGCGAAGCAGGGCTGGAATTCTAAGGAGGCAACGCTATGCCAACAGAAAACACTAGAGAGAAAGACGCCAGAGAAAAACGCCCGTTCCGCGGATCGAAACCGAGAAAAGAAGAAAAACTGTTCGATGAAAAAGTCGTTCACATCGGCCGCGTCACGAAAGTCGTCAAGGGCGGCAAGCGTTTCAATTTTGCCGCGCTCGTCGTCATCGGGGATCGCAAGGGCAACGTCGGGTTCGGTTCCGGCAAAGCCTGCGAAGTTCCGGATGCCATCAAGAAAGGCATCGAAGACGCCAAAAAGAACATGGTGAAAATCAATATCAGCGGCACGACGATTCCGCACGAAGCGCTCGGCCATTTCGGCGCGGCGAAAGTCTTCATGCGGCCGGCCGTCGAAGGAACCGGCATCATCGCCGGCGGCGCCGTCCGTGCCGTCTTCGAACTTGCCGGCATCGAAGATGTCCTGTCGAAGTCGCTTGGTTCCAACTCCCCGATCAACATGGTCCGCGCGACCATGGATGGCCTGCTTTCGATGCGTTGCGTCGATCAGGTCGCCACGACCCGCGGCATCAGCGCCGAGGAGGTCTGGAAATAATGGCACAGATCAAAGTCACCTTGGTGAAAAGCGCCATCGGACGCAAACCGAACCAAATCTTGACACTCAAAGCGCTCGGCCTGACCAAAACCCAATCCGCCGTCGTCAAAGACGATACGGATGCGATCCGCGGCATGATCAACACCGTCGCGCATCTGGTCAAAGTCGAAGCAATCAAATAGGAGGCGCATGCTCATGAAACTACATGAATTGAAACCCGTCGCCGGCGCCACTCATTATCCGAAACGCGTCGGACGCGGAACTTCCAGCGGCAACGGCAAAACTGCCGGCCGTGGGCAAAGAGGCCAGAACTGTCGTTCCGGCGGCGGCGTGCGGCAGGGATTCGAAGGCGGCCAGACCCCGCTCTTCAAGCGTCTTCCGAAACGCGGCTTTTCGAACTACTCCCGGAAAGAATATTCGGTGGTCAATGTCACCGATCTCGCTGGATATCCGGAAAACACCGTCGTCAACACCGAACTGATGCTCCGCGACGGACTCGTCAAGAACATCATCACCGGAATCAAGATTTTGGGCAATGGTACGCTAGGCGTCAAGCTTACGGTTCAGGCGCACAAATTCTCCGCTACGGCGAAAACAACCATTGAAGCTGCTGGTGGCAAAGTCGAGGTGATTTAGCATGGAAACGTTGAAGCGTCTATTCAAGAACAAAGCCGTTCTCAAGAAGATCGGCTTTACGTTGCTGGCCTTCTTGGTTTTCAAGCTTCTCACCTATGTCACGATGCCGCTCATCAACGCCGAAAAACTGACATCCCTGTTCGAAAACAGCGGGTTCCTTGGCATCGTCAACTCGATTTCAGGTGACGCGCTCAGGAACTATTCGGTCATCGCCCTCGGCATCAGCCCGTACATCACGGCCTCGATCGTCGTCCAGCTTCTCCAGATGGACATCATCCCCGTCCTCAAGGAATGGGGCGAAGAAGGCGAAGTCGGCCGGGCCAAGATCAGCCGGCTGACCCGTTACCTCGCCATGGGGCTCGCCTTCATTCAGGCGATTGCGATGACGCTGGCATTCCACAGTCAACAGACGGAACTGTTCAAGACGTTCGTCGACGACTGGGCTACGCTGAACGGCCGTAATATCTGGTTTCTCGTCTACTTCTACATCGCGGTCGTACTGACCGCCGGCACCGCGTTCATGATCTGGCTTGCCGATCAGATCACGCTGCATGGCGTCGGCAACGGTTCTTCGATGCTGATCGTCGGCGGTATCATCATCTCCTTCCCCGGCACCATCACCTCGCTCATCCAGTACTACATCACGGATCCGAGCGGCGCCCTCGGAACGAATGTGTTTGCCGCGCAAGGCTCGGTGTCCGGATACGTTCTCTTTGGCGTCTGCATTCTCATGTTCATCATCGTTTTGGTGGGAATCACTTACATGCAGGATGCGGCCAGAAAAATCCCGATCCAGTACGCCAACCGCCCCGCCGGTTCGAAATTCTCCGGCAAATCGGAATCGAATCTGCCGATCAAGATCAACACCGCGAACGTCATTCCGGTCATCTTCGCTTCGATCCTGCTCTCTCTGCCCAACACGGTTGTGAGCTACATCAAGTGGGGTACCACTGCCGCCGCAACGGCGTGGCAGAACTGGCTTGGTCAGATCTTCTCGTACAGCCAGCCGATCGGATTTGCGATCTACCTGATTCTGATCTTCGTCTTCACGTTCTTCTATTCCTTCATCATCATCAAGCCAGAACAGATCGCGGAAAACCTGCAGAAGCAGAACGCGTACATCCCCGGCGTCCGCCCCGGATTCGAAACCGAATCCTATATCACGAAAACGTTGTTCCGCGTCACCGTCATCGGGGCTCTCTACCTCGTCGTCGTGGCGTCGCTCCCGATCATCACATCAATGGTGCTCGGCCACTCCTACGCTCAGATCGGCGGTACATCCCTCCTGATCATCGTCGGCGTCGCGCTTGAAACCGTGAAGCAGATCGAAACGGATACACAGGATAAGGTTTACGCCGGTTTCATGCGGTAACGTCCTCATGGTCAATATGCTGATTATGGGAAAACCGGGCGCCGGCAAGGGTTCCCTCGCCTCAATGCTGCTTGAGCATTACCAGCTCGAGCATGTTTCGACGGGGAACATCTACCGCGAGGAAATCCAGAAGGGCACGGCCATCGGCCAGGAAGCCCAGAAGTACATTTCCGTCGGCGAACTCGTCCCAGACGATTTGACCAACAGCATCGTTTACAACATTCTGAAAACGGAGCGGATGCCCAACGGATTCATGCTTGACGGCTATCCGCGGACGAAGGCGCAAGCCATGGCACTCGATGAGATGCTGAAGCAACTCGGCATCCGGCTCGACATCGTCATCAACATGGATGTCGAAGACCGCCTGCTCATGATCCGGATGGCGGACCGAAGGGTCTGCCCGAAATGCGGCGCGACGTACAACGTCACGACCAAGCCCACGAAAGTCGCATCCATCTGTGATGTCTGCGGCACGCGGGTCATCCAACGGGCGGACGACTCGGAAGAGTCGGTTAGGAATCGGCTCCGCATCTACAATCAACTCACGAAACCCCTGCTCGGTTATTACCAGCATACGGGGCTCCTGATGACCGTCGACGGCGCGCTGCCGACGGTGACCGTTTTCGACGAAATCGTCGCGAAACTGGGCGGGATGCATCGTGGTAACGATTAAGTCACAACGAGAGATCGCCCTCATGCGCGAAGCGGGACAAATTGTCGCGCTCGCGCATCGGGAAGTGGCGAAACACATCAGACCCGGTGTCACGACCGCCCAGCTCGACGAAATCATCGAACGGACGATCCGCGAGCTGGATGCCGTTCCGTCGTTTAAGGATTACAACGGATTCCCGGCCAACTCGTGCATTTCCGTGAACGAGGTGGTCGTGCATGGGATTCCGTCGCCCAAACAGGTCCTGAAATCCGGCGACATCGTGTCAGTCGACATCGGGGCGATTTACAAAGGCTATCACGGCGATTCGGCTTGGACCTATCCATGCGGCGAAATCACCGAAGCCGCCAAACGGCTCCTCGAAGGAACCGAAGCCAGCCTGTTCGCAGGCCTGGCGCAAGCCCAGGCGGGGAATCGACTATCCGACATCTCCTACGCGGTACAGACCCATGCGGAGGCGCTCGGATTCAGCGTGGTCAGGGATTTCGTCGGCCACGGCATCGGCACATCGATGCACGAAGATCCGCAAATTCCCAACTTTGGCCTGCCGGGACGAGGGATTACCCTGCGTCCGGGCATGACGATCGCGGTCGAACCGATGATCAACGCCGGCAACAAAGAAGTCAAAGTGCTCCGCGACGGATGGACTACCGTCACGCTGGACAGGAGTCTCAGCGCCCATTTCGAGCACACGGTCCTCATCACCGAAACGGGTTATGAGATTCTGACGAAAGTCGTAAAGGAGTGATTCGATGACAAAGAAAGACGATGTGATCGAGATGCTTGGCACCGTTGTGGAAGTTCTTCCCAACGCGCAGTTCATCATCGAACTGGAAATCGGGCATCGCATTATCGGACACGTTTCTGGTAAAATCCGCATGCACTACATACGCATTTTACCAGGTGACAAAGTCAAGGTCGAAATTTCGACCTATGATTTAACACGTGGACGCATCACTTACCGCATCAACTAAGCAATATCTATTCGGGAGGCAATGGCATGAAAATCAGACCATCTGTGAAAAAAATCTGCGACAAATGCAAAATCATCAAACGCCATGGCAACGTCATGGTCATTTGTGAAAATCCGAAACACAAACAAAGACAAGGAAAGTAGGAGGTAAACAATGGCTCGTATTGCAGGAGTTGACATCCCCAGGGAAAAACGCGTCGTGATTTCCCTGTGTTACATTTATGGAATCGGCAAGCCGCTTTCGATCAAGGTTCTGAAAGCCGCCGGCGTTTCCGAAGAAAAACGCGTCAAGGATTTGACGGACGATGAATTGATCCGGATCCGGAACGAAGTCGCCAAATACAAAGTCGAAGGCGATCTTCGCCGCGAAGTCGCGCTCAACATCAAACGGTTGATCGAAATCGGCTCGTACCGCGGCATCCGCCATCGCAAAGGTCTGCCCACCCGCGGCCAGAATACGCGCAATAACGCGCGTACCCGCAAAGGTCCGCGTAAGACCATTGCGAATAAGAAGAAATAGGAGGATATGAGGTATGGCACGTAATGTTGTAACCAAAAAACGTCGTGTGAAGAAGAATATTCCCCTCGGAGTCGCTCACATTCATTCGACCTTCAATAACACCATCATCACCATCACCGATCCCGCCGGCAACGCCATCGCTTGGAGTTCGTCCGGAGCCATCGGCTATAAAGGCAGCCGCAAATCGACCCCATTCGCTGCCGGTCTCGCTTCTGAGGCCTGTGCGAAAGCCGCCATGGAAAACGGCGTGCAGAAAGTCGAAGTGTCGGTCAAGGGTCCCGGTCCCGGCCGGGAAGCCGCGATCCGCAGTTTGCAAGTCGCCGGTCTGGAAATCACCGCGATCAAAGACGTCACGCCGGTTCCCCATAACGGCTGCCGTCCGCCGAAACGGCCGCGCGGCTAAGGGGGCTCATCATGAAGGACTTGAAATTCGAAAAGCCAAAAACCATCACCGAAGAAATCAACGAAAATTATGGTCGTTTCGTCGTAACCCCGTTGGATCGCGGCTTTGGAATTACCATTGGTAACTCCCTGAGACGAGTTTTATTGTCTTCCTTGCCCGGAGCAGCGATCATCAATCTGCAAATCGACGAAATCAGTCATGAATTCACCGCGATCGAAAACGTGGTCGAAGACGTGACGGCGATCGTCCTGAATCTCAAAGGTGTCGTTTTGACGATCGATTCCAATAATCCGACCGTCGAAAAACGGCTGGAAATCATCGTCGAAGGGCCGTGCGACGTTACCGCCGCCGACATCATCGCCGACGATGAAGTCCAAATCCTCAATCCCGATCACTACATCTGCCACGTCAACAAAGGCAAGCGTTTCCGCATGGTCATGAATGCCCGCCGGGGCAACGGTTACGTCAGCGCCGACAAAAACGCTCCTTTCCGGGAGAACAAGGTCGGCGTGATCCCGATCGACTCGCTCTACACGCCGGTCGTCCGCGCCAACTACTCCGTCGACAAGACCCGCGTCGACGACAGCGCCGATTACGACAAACTGACGGTTGAAGTCTGGACCAACGGCTCCATCGGACCGAAGGAAGCCATCGGCATGGCCGCCAAGATGTTGATCGATCATCTCCACTCGGTCGTCGAACTTTCGACCCGGGCGATGGCCGAAGATTTCATGATCGAACGGAAGAGCGAAGAGTCCTCCAGAAACCTGGAGAAACCGATCGAAGATCTCGACCTGTCGGTCCGAAGCTACAACTGCCTGAAACGCGCCGGCATCCATACTCTCGGCGAATTCATCGAGAAAACCGAAGAAGACATGATGAAGGTCCGCAACTTGGGCAAGAAATCGTTGAAAGAAGTCAAACAGAAGCTTGAGGAATTGGGCTTGGGTTTGGCGAAACACTAATTCAGGAGGCAATCATGGCAAAAGGATACGCTAAACTTCACCGCGACAGTTCAAGCCGCAAGGCGCTGATCCGCGATCTGGCGACGCAACTCATCCTTCACGGGAAAATCGAGACGTCCGTCACCAAGGCGAAAGAACTCAAACGCGTCGTCGAACACTTGATCACGCTCGCCAAGCAAGGCGATCTTGCGGCAATCCGATTGGCCGGACGCACTGTCCGTCCGCTCGAAATCGCCGATCAGACCGCACTGCAGAAGCTTTTCAAGGAAATTGGTCCGAAATTCAAGGACCGCAACGGCGGCTACACCCGCATTTACAAAGTCGGTTACCGTCTCGGCGATTCCTGCCCGATGGCGATCATCGAATTCGTCTGAAGAAAACACACAAACGCCGCGCCTGCCAAGGCACGGCTTTTTTGTGCACGGCGACATAAAACTCGCCTTTTCCCCCCTAATTTGATATAATAATCTAGCATGGTGGTGATAAGTTTGAGCTATCTGGAGATCCGGCAACTATGTTTTTCCTACAATTCGAAGCGGATGGTTTTGAAAAATATCGACCTCGGCGTGAAGAAGGGCGAATGGATCGCCATCCTCGGGCACAACGGCAGCGGCAAGTCGACCCTCGCGAAAACGATCGTCGGCCTTTTGCGGCCGCAGTCAGGTTCGGTAACGATCGACGGCATCGAACTGACGGACGCCACCGCCTATGAAGTCCGCAAGAAAGTCGGCATCGTCTTCCAGAATCCCGACAACCAGTTCGTCGGCGTCACCGTCCGCGATGACATCGCCTTCGGCATGGAAAACCTGCAGGTTCCCCGCGCCGAAATGGAAGAAAAAATCCAATTCTATGCTAAAAAAGTCGATATGCTTCCCTTTCTCGACAAAGAACCATCGGCACTGTCCGGCGGTCAGAAGCAGCGGATCGCGATCGCCGGCATCCTCGCGATGAAGACCGAACTGTTGCTGTTTGACGAAGCGACATCGATGCTCGATCCGTCGAGCCGCCGTGAACTGATGAGTTATATCAAGGAACTGCATCGCGAAGGACTGACGATCATCATGATCACCCACGATATTGAGGAAGCCCTGTGGGCCGACCGCATGATCGTCCTCAAGGATGGCGCCGTCTTCGCCGATGACACCGCCGAAAACCTCTTCCGAAAACCGGAAGCATTCAGGGAAGCCTACCTGGAACTGCCGACCGCTCTGCAAATCTATTATGAACTGGAGCAGACCGGGGACATGACGCCCCCGCTCGCCGAAACCCTATGGGCATTAGGTTCCGGTCGGTAAGTTTTTCCTACCCCGGCTTCGGAAAAGGCTTTTACGAAGCGCTCAGGAACATCACCCTCAACATCGCGACCACCGGCGAATTCATCGCCCTCGTCGGCCAGACCGGATCCGGTAAGTCGACGCTGGCGCAACACATGAACGCGCTCGTCTTTCCGACGTCCGGCAGCGTCGAGATCTTTGGCAAGACGATCACGCCGAAACGCGACAAGAAGATCAAGTACAACGATCTGCGCCGGAAAGTGGGGCTCGTTTTCCAATTTCCGGAATATCAGTTGTTCGAGGAAACGGTCGAAAAGGACATCATGTTTGGTCCGCTCAATTTCAAGATTCCCGAAGAAAAGGCGCGGGAAATGGCCAAAACGGCCCTTCAGCTCGTCGGGCTCGGCCCGCAGTATCTTACCCGCAATCCGCTCAATCTTTCCGGCGGCGAGAAGAAACGCGTCTCGATCGCCGGCATCCTCGCGATGAATCCGGATATGCTCGTCCTCGATGAACCGACCTCCGGACTCGACCCATACGGCAAAAAAGCGATGATGGATCTTTTCCGCTCGATCCGCGAGCGCACCGACAAGACGATCATCGTCATTACCCATGACATGGACCTTGTTTATGAATACATGGACCGCGTCCTGGTCCTGGACAATGGCGCGCTCGTCTTTGACGGCGAGCCTGACCGGCTGTTCCGGCAAACCGATCTGGAAAATCTGCATCTCGACCATCCGGCGACGATCAAGGTGCTCCGGACGGTTTCCGAACAGCTTGGCATCGCCCTCGACGTGTATCAGAAAGACGTCGTTGGCGCCGTCCGTGAACTCCGGAAGGCGGTGCGGCCATGAAGAACATCGTCATCGGTCAGTATCTGCCCGGCACCGGATTCTTCTACCGACTCGATCCCCGGACCAAGATCATCGCCGTCATCTTTCTGATGGTCGCGGTCTTCCTGCTGGACACGATCCTCCAGGTTTCCATCGCCTTCGTCGCGGCGATCGTATTCATGATCCTTGGCAATATTTCCGTCCGGCGGGTGGCCAATGGCCTGAAGCCGCTGTTCGTGCTGCTCATCTTCACGTTTGTTTTTCAGATTTTCTTCAACCGGGCCGGCACCCTGCTCTGGCAGGACGACCTGGTGTTTTCCTTGGCATCGATCAGCGCCGTCGTCGCCTGGACCATCCTCTGGCGGCTTGCGACCCGGTTCCGGCGGTTCCGCGGCATCCTTTTCATCCTCTGGGTCGCCGGCGTCTATCTCGCCCTAGCGTATCTGCCCTATGGCCCCGCCTTCGCCCCGGTTTCCTTCGAAATCTATCAGAAGGGCGTCGAGATGTCCGTCTTCGTCGTGATCCGGCTGATGATCGTCATCGCCCTTTCGACGATCCTGACGCTGACCACCAAACCGACCGACCTCACTCAGGGCCTGGAAAGCCTGATGCGGCCGCTTAAGAAAATCGGCATCAATTCCGATGATTTCGCCCTCATCATCTCGATATCGCTTCGCTATATTCCGACGATTCTCGACGAAGCGAACAAAATCATGCTCGCCCAGGCGAGCCGCGGCGCCGATTTCAACGAAGGCAAACTCCTCGCCAAGGTCAAGCAGATCATTTCTCTGCTCATTCCGATGTTCATCATCGCCTTCAAGCGCAGCGAAGACCTCGCCGATGCGATGGAGTCGCGCAATTTCGTTCCCGGCAAGCCGCGGACCCGGATCCACGAACTTGCGTATGGCGGCGCCGATCTCATCACCGCCGTGTTTACGGTCGTCGTCTTCGCCGGTGCAATCATCCTGAAGGTGCTGCCCTGATGGATGCGCGCGAACTTGCCCTCGCCCTGCAGAAGGGCGATATCTCAGACTTCCTGCACCACTCGATTGCAATCAAGACCGATGACGGCACGTTGGCGGCGGGCCGCGAGGCGGTCGCAGCCATTCTTCGCGAACACCACCTGCTCGACGGCTTCGTTCCCGCTTCGGAAACCTTTCAAGCCACCGTCGCCGGGACGAATGGCGCCGGCCTGGCGCTGAAAGTATCGCTGTTTGACGGCATGATCGGAAAAATCATCGTCAAGCGGCCCGATCCGCGGAAACGCCGCATCCGCATGGTCGTCGCCTACGACGGCACGGCATTCTTCGGATTCCAGCGGCAGGCGGCCCTCCGTTCCGTCCAGGCCGAACTCGAAGCGGCGATCGCTCCGGTCAACGACGCGCCGACGACCGTGAACGGCGCCTCCCGGACCGATACCGGCGTTCACGCCTACGCTCAGGTCGTCCATTTCGACAGCGTCCGCGAATTTGACGCCGAGCGCTGGCGGATGATTCTCAACCACGCCCTACCGGCCGATCTTCACGTCGTTTCGGCCGCCGTCACCCATCCTTTGTTTCATTCGCGGTTTGACGTTTTCGCCAAAGAATACCGCTACGTGATCGATACCGGCGAATTTTCGCCGCTTCGCCGAAATTCCTGCTGGTTCACCGGGCCGCTTGACCTGACGGTTCTTAAACGGGAAATGAAGAAAGTCGAAGGAACCCATGACTTTACGAGTTTCTGTCGTGGCGACAAGGATTCGAAAATCCGGACGATCTTTGAAGCCCGCGTCGAATCGGACGGCAGTACCATCACCCTCGTGTTCTGCGGCCACGGATTCCTTCATAACATGATCCGCCTGCTCGTCGCGTCCCTGGTCGCGATGGCACAGGGGCGTCTTGACTCCGACATCGAGGAACTGCTCGCGGCGAAGAACCGCGAACGCACGCAGGATCTCGCCCCCGCCGGCGGGCTGTATCTGGTCCGGATCGACTATTGACAAAAGCGTTTGGCAAGAAACGGTTCTTGCATCGATTGGCTCGAAATCATCGAAAACGGGAGGCTTGCGCATGAACACACCGGATCATGGATTTCTCTACCCCGCTTTCATCGATTCGCATCTCCACTTTCTCGGTCTCGGACAGGCCGCCTTCACGCTCGACTTGAAGGCGGTTTCTTCCATTGAGGAACTGTCGGGTCTGCTGAACCAGCATAAAACCGACGATTTCATCATCGGCCGAGGCTGGAATCAGGAAAATTTCAAAGCCGGAGTCACGCTCTCAAAAACCGATCTGAACCGGATTACGACCCAGATCCCGATCATTCTCTACCGCGTCTGCGGCCATGTGGCCGTCGTGAACGACAAAGTCTTGGCGATGATCAAAAGCGCTGAACCGATTCCCGGCGGAACCATCGATTTCGAAACCGGAATTCTGACCGAAAACGCTTTGGAACGCCTGCAGGAGATCAAACCGGTTCCGTCGCGGGAAGAAATCAAAAAGTATCTGTTGAAAGCCAACGAAATCCTGTTGTCGCAGGGAATCACCAAAGTGCTGAGCGATGACTTCATCGTTTTTCCGGTCGCTTATGAAACGATCATCGAAATCATCAACGAATTATATGCAGCCGATCTGTTGCAGGTGAAGATCATCGAACAGGTTCACCTGAAAAAAATCGAAATGTTGCGGGATTTCATCGCCAAAGGCTATGTCAACCGTGACTTCGGAAAGTGGCGGCTCGGACCGCTCAAGCTCCTGGCTGATGGCAGTCTTGGCGCCCGGACCGCCGCGTTGCGTAGTCCTTATCATGACGATCCCGGCAATCATGGCATCAAGACGTTTTCAGATTCGGAAATGCTGGAATTGTTCAATCTCGCCAATACCAGCAACATGGATTGCCACATCCACGCCATCGGCGACGGGGCGATTGATCAGGTCCTCGATCTGATGGAGCGATCGCTGCAGCAGACGCAAAGAAGCGGTCACCGGCACGCCATCATCCACGCTCAGGTTGCCGATCGCCGGCAGATCGAAAGGATGGCGAAGCTTCAGATTTCTGCCATCGTCCAGCCGATTTTCCTCGAGTCGGACATCGCTATGGTCGATTCACGGCTGGGAGACCGCCGAAATGAAGCGTATCTTTTCCGCACCATGATGCAAAAGCGCGTCAACGTCGGCTTCAGCACCGACTGTCCGGTCGAATCCTCGAGTCCGTTTTCCAACATCCATGCGGCCATGACAAAAACATCGGTGCAGCATTCCGGGGCGGGAGTTTACCTGCCGAAAGAAGCCTTCACGCTGGAAGAATGCCTCCGGTGTTACCATGAAAACAATAAGTTCCTGATCTACGAAGAGGGAAAGGTCGACACCGATCACATCGTTCTTGACCGGAGCATCCGCCATTCTTCCCCCGCCGAAATCCTGAAGGCAAGGGTACTGAATACCATCATCGACGGCCAGGTCGTCTTTGACGCTACCCGATCGTAGCGAACCACCTTTCCCCACAGATTTCGAAAGCGACGACACATAAAAAAAAGATGCCGGCAGGCACCACCAATTTGGCGGTGTCTGGCAGCATCCATTCATGGGCTTCTTGTCCGCATACCCCCTCGGGGTCACGGCAAAAGCCTTTTTTATTTCAGTGAAGATCGGACCCGGAGTCCGCGGTCACGCGTTTGGCCGTCCGCGCTGCCCGGGATTTCTTGATGATGGCGACGAGGACGAGGATGATGATGTTCACGGAAACGATCGCCGCGCCGGACGGAATATTGAGCGAGTAAGCGCCCCAAAGGCCGATGAATACCGACAGTTCGGAAAAGAGGATGGCAATGACGGTCGTCGACTTGAAACTCCAGCCGACCTTCATCGCCGCCGCCACCGGGATGATCATCATCGAGGATATCAGGAGAACGCCGGCGGCTTCGAGCAAAATCGAGACGACGACCGAAAGCACGATGATGAACAGAAACTGGAAAAGGCCGAGATTGATGCCAAGGAATTTCGCGTTGCCTTCTTCGAAACTGACCGAGATGATCTGTCTGCCGAAGAAAAGATAGAGGAAGAAAACGACGGCGGCCGTGATCGCGAGGATGACGACATAATAATCGGTGACGGTGAGGATCGAACCAAACAGATAGTTGTAAAGCGATCCGGTCTTCTTCGCCAGGGAAAAGAAAATCGCGCTCACGGCGGTGCCGAGGCTCATGACGATCGGCATCGAGATTTCCTTATAACTCTTGTAATAGCGGCGGAAGACTTCGATGAGCAGACCGCCGAGAACGGAAAAGAAGATGCCCAGATAGATCGGCCGGTCGGCGAAGATGGTGGCGCCAAACGAATACGTGAGAAACAGCGACAGCGACACGCCGACGAGGGAGAAGTGGCCGAGGGTATCGGCGATGAACGAAAGTCTGCGGATGACGACGATCGAGCCGATGATCGGAGCGAGGACGCCGAGGATGATGCCGGCGACGAGTGCCCGCTGCATGAAGGTTTCGGTGAAAAGATCGCTGAAGAAGGAAAGGAAGATCATTGCGCATCCTCCCCGACCGGGTTGGACACCCGGGCCGAAAAGGTGTGTTCGAGGGTCGGCTCCATCTGCAGGATGTGCGTATAGTTCAGATCATCGAGCGCTTCCTCGTGACTGATCAGGATGATCGTCACGCCCTGTTCGTTCAGCCGGTTGACAGTGGCGCGGAAGTATTCGACGTTTTTCCGGTCGATCGAGGCCGTCGGTTCGTCGAGGATCAGCAGTTCGGGCTGGTTCAGCATCGCCCGGACGACGAACACGCGCTGGATCTGGCCGCCGGAGAGACTGTTGATGTTTTCGTTCATGATTTCAAGGATGCCCATGTCGTCCAGCAGTTTCAATTTCAGCGATTCGTTGGTCTTCCGGAGTTTCGACACGGTCAGGATTTCCGAGACCGTAATCGGGAATTCATAGTTGAAATCGTCGAATTTCTGAGGAACATAGCCGACGCTGGTCCATTTCTTGAAATAGTTGATATCCTCATGATCATAAAAGATCATGCCGTTGGCGACGAGGTTAATGCCAAGCAGACACTTGACGAAGGTTGACTTGCCTGATCCGTTTTTCCCGCTGACGACGAGGAAGTCGCCCGGACGCAGGGTCATGGAGAGGTTGCTGATCACCATTTTATGGCCGTAAGCGAACGTCAGGTTGTTGATGTCGATGAGCATAACTTCACCTCGCCTTCCTGTATATTGTATCACACCACCCCAATTTATTAAAACTATTTTGTTCAAAAATGGGCCTTCTTATGAGATAATAGAAGAGTAAAGCGGGTGCTAAACATGATGGGAAAATTCATCACTTTCGAGGGGACCGAAGGGTCCGGTAAAACCTCGATCATCGCTGAAATCGAGAGCCATTTCAAAGCCAAGGGATATCCGGTCATCATGACCCGTGAGCCGGGGGGCATCCGGATCTCGGAAAAGATCCGCGACATCCTGCTCGACAAAGGCCACACGGAGATGGATCCACGGACCGAAGCGCTGCTCTTTGCGGCTTCGCGGCGACAACATCTGGTCGAAAAAATCCTGCCGGCGCTTCAGGCCGGCTATCTTGTCCTATGCGACCGTTTCGTCGACAGTTCGCTCGTCTATCAGGGCATCGCCCGCGGACTTGGCATCGATGCCGTCTTCGCCATCAACAGATTCGCCATCGAGGAAACCATGCCTGACCTGACGATTTTCATCGACGTCACGCCCGAAGTCGGACTTGCCCGCGTTTTTAAGAACAAGAACCGGGAAGTCAACCGTCTCGACCTGGAAAAACGGGAATTCCATCACCAGATCTACGACGGCTACCAGAAACTGATGCGGCTTTATCCCGACCGGATCAAAGGCATCGCCGGCGAACGGACGATCATCGACGTTTCGCACGATGCGATCATCTTGATCGAAAAGATCCTGGCAGCGAAGTGATACCGTGGCGCTGATGGATTTTGAAACGCTCGCCGTCTATCAGCCGCGGGCGGGAAAGATGCTCAAGAACGGGTTTGCCCTGAACCGGCTCGCCCACGCCTACATTTTCGAAGGTCCGCGCGGCACAAAAAAACTGGAAACGGCCTATTTGTTCGCCAAACGCCTGCTTTGCCTTGCCCCGACCGTTACCGGCGACCCTTGCCAAACATGCGTAAACTGTCTACGGATCGATCGCAACGTCCATCCGAACGTCTTTCTTATTCAGGCCGACGGCGAACAGATCAAGGTCGATCAGATTCGCCGCATCATCGCCGAATTCGCCCGGGCATCGTTCGAAGACTCCCCCCGCGTCTACATCCTCCAAGACGCCCACAAACTCAACCTTGAGGCAGCAAACACGCTTCTGAAGACGCTGGAAGAACCCGGCGCCGACATTTATGCGATTCTCGTGACCGACAGTTTCAATTCGCTTTTGAAGACGATCGTTTCGCGTTCGCAGGTCATCCATTTCAATGCGCTCGACAAGGCCGTGATCCGTACGGACCTGCTTGAGGCCAAGGTCGATCCGGCGTTGGCGATGGTGATTCCCGAATACACGAACAATCTGGATGACGCCATCCGGATCGGCGCTTCGGCGCCGATGTCAGCGGTGTTCAAACTGGTTCTCGATCTGTATGAAACCGCCGGGAAACCGAAGAAATCGATGGTGCTTCTGTTCAAAGAGCTCCGCGATGAACTGCTTCCGGATAAGGATGCGAAAGATTTTTTCCTCACCCTGATGATCCTGTATCAAAAAGATCTTTTGAACATGAAGCTCCGTCGCCGCGAACAGATCATCTATAAGACGGAAGCAGATAAAATGGAAAAACTGGTCGATTCGATCGGGCAGAAAACGATCCAAAGCGATTTGGAGCACATGCTTGCGCTCAAATCGCAGCTTCGGTACAACATCAACAGCTGGCTCGCCTTCGACTGCTTGCTCGCCACCTTGGAAAGAGGTTTTATCCATGCAATATAAAGTCGTTCCCATCAAATTCAACCAAATGGGCAAGAAATACTATTTTGACGCCGCCGGGTTTGACATCAAGAACGGCGACAAAGTCGTCGTCGAAACCGTCCGCGGCACGGAACTCGGCTTTGCGGCCGAAAATCCGAAAATGGTCGAAGAATCTGAACTCGTTTCCGCGTTGAAGCCGATCGTGCGGATGGCCACCAATCATGATTACGAGCAGTATCTTCTGAACCAGGAAGAACAGTCGGGAATCTTGCAGAAATGCACGGCTTTCGTCGCCAAGAACAAACTGGACATGAAACTGCTCAATTGCGAATATACGCTCGACCGTTCGAAACTGATCATCTATTTCAACGCCGAGGGTCGCGTCGATTTCCGCGACCTCGTCAAGGATCTCGCCAATCAGTTCCGCGTCCGCATCGAACTGCGCCAGGTCGGCGCTCGCGACGGCGCCAAGGTTCTGGGCGGCATCGGACCCTGCGGCCTGCTCACCTGCTGCACGACTTTTTTAGGCGATTTCGAAACCGTGTCGATCAAGATGGCCAAGAATCAGAATCTTTCGCTCAATCCGACGAACATCTCCGGGCTTTGCGGAAAGTTGCTCTGTTGCATCCATTATGAAGATGCGAACTATAAGGAATACCGCAAACAGATGCCCAAGCCGGACAGTTACGTGAATACGCCGGAAGGGCGCGGCCGGGTCGCACAGCTGAACTATCTGACCCAGATGATGAAAATCGATTTCGGCGGCGGCAACCAGAAAATGTACCACGTGAAGGAAATCGAGTTCGGCCAACCGGCCGCCGAGGAAGACCTCGCGCCCGTCAACGGCAACGAGAAGGACCTCAAGGATCTCGAAGGGTGAACCCATGGCGGAGACGCCGTACCAGATCAACGACCTGATGGGATACGATGGGCTGAAGATTGTCCAGCGCGAAGACATGTTCGCCTTCTCGCTCGATGCGGTTCTGCTCGCCGATTTCACCGTCATTTACAAGAAAACCGCCGTCATCATGGACTTCGGGACCGGCAATGCGCCGATTCCGCTTTATCTGTCGCTGAAGACGAAAAAACCGATCATCGGCGTTGAAATCCAACCCGAAGCCGTCGAACTGGCGCGCTCTGGCGTCGCCCTCAACGGCCTGGACCAGCAGATCGAGATCCGTCAGGCCGACATCCGGGAACTGCACAAGACGGTTCCGTCGTCAAGCATCGGACTCATCACCTGCAACCCGCCGTTCTTCAAGGTTCAGGGCGACAGCAACGTGAATCTAAACGATTATCTGACGATCGCCCGCCACGAAGTCAAAATCGACCTCGAAACGATCCTCATCCAGGCGAAGCGCCTGCTTTCCACACTGGGCGTCCTGACGATGATCCATCGTGCCGACCGGCTGGAAGAACTGATCGTCCTGTGCCATCAGCACCGATTCGCCATCAAACGACTGCGCTTCGTCTACCCGAAAAAGGGCAGACCGGCGCAGGCGGTCCTGATCGAGGCCTTCGCCAACGGCAGGCCCGGCGGGCTGAAACTGGCGGAGCCGCTTTACATCTACGGCGAAGACGGGAATTATACCGACGAAGTCCTGAAGATGTTCCGTCTCGGAAAGAAGTGAGATCATGGAAAGGCGTCAAAACTATCAAAACGACAAGCCGACGCTGTTTCTAATTCCAACGCCGATCGGCAATCTCGGCGACATGACCTTCCGGGCCGTCGAAACCCTCAAACGGATCGATATCCTGTATGCGGAAGACACCCGCGTCTCCCAGAAGCTGTTGCAGCACTTCGACATCAAGAAGCCGCTTCACAGTTATCATGAACACAACAAACGGACGGAAACCCCGATTCTGGTCGGCCATCTCGCCGCCGGCAAGAATGTCGGCCTCGTCACCGACGCCGGCATGCCTCTCATTTCAGATCCCGGATTCGAAGCCGCCGCAGCCGCGGCCGCGGCAGGCTACAACGTCGTCGCCCTTCCTGGGGCGAACGCCGCCCTGACCGGGCTGGCGATGGCGGGCATCAAGACGCATCCGTTCCTGTTTTTCGGATTTCCCGATCATAAGCAGGGCAAGCGGATCCGCCAGTTCGAACAACTGAAAACGCAGACGGAAACGCTCGTCTTCTATGAGGCGCCGCACCGGCTGAAAGAAACGCTCACTGATCTGTATAACGTATTCGGCGACCGTCAGGCCGCGGTACTCCGGGAAATCACGAAGAAGTTCGAAGAAGTCGTCCGCGGCTCGCTTTCCGAACTCGCCGCCGTTACCGAATGGCTTGGCGAAGCCGTCATCGTCGTCACCGGGTCTTCCGCTGCCGACACGCCGGCACCGGACGTGCCGATTCGAGCGACCGTCGACCGGCTGATCGCTTCCGGATGTTCGAAATCTGATGCGATGAAGCAGGTGGCTGCCCTCAAGGGCGTCACGAAAAGCGTCATCTACAAAAACTATCTCGATCAAGAATGACCATCGTCAAAGAGGGGGTAATACCATGAAATTCGTCGCATTGTTGGCGGATGGATACGAAGATATCGAAGCGCTCGGAACGACCGCCATTCTTCGGCGTGCCGGAATCCAGGTCGATTTCGCCTCGGTATTGGATAAAGACGTCGCCATCGGCAGTTTCGGAACGAAAGTGCTCGTCGATCTGCCGCTTTCAGCCGTCATGGTTTCTGATTACGACGGCGTGCTGATCCCCGGCGGACCCCAGTCGAAGATCCTGCGGGAAAACCAGGATGTCCTGCGCATCGTCAAGGAATTTGCTGAATCAGGCAAGTGGCTGACCGCCATCTGCGCCGGACCGACCGTTTTCGGCGTGCTCGGGCTGCTCGACGGCGTCAAATACACCGCATTTCCGAATACGGAACTGTTCATGCCTTCGGGCATCCGGGTGATGAAACCGGCCGTTGCGTCAGGCAACATCGTGACCGGCGCCGGCGCCGGCTGCGTGATGGAATTCGCCCTGGAAATCATCCGGGCGGTACTGGGAAAAGACAAAGCACAGGACGTCAAGAAACGGATCCTGTTCCGGGAATACGAATAGTCAGGAGCGACCCCATGAAGACATTTTACATCACGACACCGATTTATTATACGAGTGGCAAGTTCCACATCGGATCTGCTTACACCACGTGTCTGTGCGACACGTTGACCAGATATAAAAAAATGCGGGGATATGATACCCGCTTTTTGACCGGAACGGACGAGCACGGGCTGAAAATCCAGCAAGCCGCCGAAGCGGCGGGGAAAACGCCGCAGGAACATGTCGACTACATCGCCGGAATGGCAAAAAGCCTCTGGCGGACGCTCGCGATCGGCAACGACGACTTCATCCGCACGACCGAACCGCGCCACGAAAAGGTCGTCGCCGGCATCTTCAACCGGCTTCTCGAGCAGGGTGACATCTATCTCGGCGACTATTCCGGACATTACTGCGTCCAGTGCGAAGCCTATTTCACGCCGACGCAGATCAAGGATGGCAACATCTGCCCCGACTGCGGCCGGGAGACGAAAATCGTCAAGGAACAGACCTATTTCCTCCGCCTGTCGAACTACGCCGACCGGTTGCTTCAGTATATTGAGCAAAACCCCGATTTCATCACCCCGGAAACGCGGAAAAACGAAGTCGTGGCTTTCGTCAAATCGGGACTGAACGATCTTTCCGTTTCGCGGACGACGTTCGCCTGGGGCGTCAAGGTGACCTCCGATCCCAAACACGTGATCTATGTCTGGATCGACGCCCTGTCCAATTACATCAGCGCCCTCGGCTATGGCACGGCGGATGACGGCTTGTATCAGAAATACTGGGTCCGCGGCGACGAAGTCCTGCATGTCGTCGGCAAGGACATTCTCCGCTTCCATGCGGTCTACTGGCCGATCATGCTGATGGCGCTCGGCGTTCCGGTGAAATTCAAACTGTTCGCGCACGGCTGGTACATGATGAAAGACGGCAAGATGTCCAAGTCGAAAGGAAACGTCGTGTATCCGGAACCGCTCGTCGAGCGCTATGGCCTCGATGCCTTCCGCTACTACATCGTCAAGGAACTTCCCTATGGGAACGACGGCGTCTTCACGCCGGAGGATTATGTCTCCCGCATCAATACCGATCTTGTCAACGACCTGGGGAACCTCGTGAGCCGCACGGTCGCCATGGTGAACAAATATTTCGGCGGCATCGTCGCGAAGACGGAACATGACCATTCATTCCGAAAATTCGAACGCGAACTGGAAGCCGTCGCCGCGGAAACGTGCGCCGAATATTTCCAGGCGATGGACGAATGGAAAGTCGCCCAGGCGCTGTTCGCCGTTTCCCGGCTCATCGCCCGGACCAACAAACTGATCGACGAGACCTCGCCCTGGGCGCTCGCCAAGGATCCGGCCTTGAAACCGGTGCTTGCGTCGACGATGTACCACCTTCTCGAGGCGGTCCGGATCGCTACGATCCTCTATCGCCCGGTCCTGATCGAATCCTGCGCAAAGATATTCGCCGCCATCGGCGTCGGATCTGAGCGCGAATTCGCCGATGTCGCCTTTGGCGTTCCGCCGGCATTCACGGTCGCCAAGGAAATCGCGCATCTGTTCCCGCGGTTGGATGCGGAAAAGGAAATCGAAGCCGTCAAGGCGATGATGAACCAGCAGAACCCGCCGACCGAACCGGTTCTCGTCAAGAAGGCGGAAATCGGCATCGACGATTTCGCCAAGATGGAACTCGTCGTCGGCGTCGTCAAAGCCTGCGTGAAGCATCCGAACGCCGCGAAACTGCTGATTCTGTCAATCGATACCGGCGACCGGGTCCGGCAGATCGTCTCCGGCATCGCGCAGTTTTATCAGCCTGCCGATCTCGTCGGCCGTAAATTGCTCGTCGTCGCCAATCTGAAACCGGTCAAGCTCCGCGATGAACTCTCCGAAGGCATGATCCTCTGCGCCGCCGACGGAAAAGCCTTCGTCCTGGTCGATGCTCCCGATGTGCCTGCCGGAGCGGTCGTCAGCTGAGGACCGCCCCGCCATGAAACGCGAAGCCCTCAGGAAAGAACTCCGAACCCTCGCTTCCGTGCTGTTCGGGACGCTGCTCGTCGTCGTCGCAATCGCCTATTTCATCGATCCGCTCAAATTCTACACCGGTGGGTTTTCCGGATTGTCACAGTTGATCGTCAACATCGTCGAAGCCGCGACGGATGGTCGCGTCAAAATCAACCTCGGCATCCTGCTCTATGGATTCCAGGTACCGCTGCTGATTTTCGGGTGGTTCAAACTGAGTCGCAAATTCATCCTCTACACGATTCTGTCGGTTACGCTCACGTCACTCCTCCTCGCTCTGCCGATCGGCTATGCGATCATGAACGATGACATCCTCGGCAGCGCGATTTTCGGCGGCACTTTGCTCGGTCTTGGCAACGGCATCCTGCTCCATTCCGGCGCTTCGTCGGGGGGGACGACGATTCCGTTCCAGTACCTGAGCATCAAGACCGGAAAATCGGTCGGACTGTACCAGATCCTGTTCAACGCCGTGATCATCTTCATCGCCGGCGCCCGCTTCGGATTCCCGGTCGCCATCTACACGATCATCAGCCAGATGATCTCCTCGATCGTCATCGACAAGATCCATACCGGCTACAATTTCATGAAACTGGAAATCATCACCGACGCCGGCAATGAGGTGATGGATGCGCTCATCCACCAGGTTACTCACGGCATTACCGCCCTCGACGTCGTCGGCGTATACTCGCAACAGAGCAAAAAAATGCTTTATACGGTCATATCCGTTCACGAAGTCCAGAAATACGTCGCCATCATCCGCGCCATTGATCCGAAAGCCTTTATCGTCATGACGGGGGTTACCGGAGTACGCGGCAATTTCGCGAAGAAAATCATTATCTGAGATAAAAACATTGACGAAAATGTACTTGGATGATATTATATTACAGGTACATTTTTGTTTATCCCACAGGCTCCTTTAAACCACACTAAGGAGGAAACTAAAATGCAAACCTACATGGCAAATTCGGAAACAGTTGTAGAAAAATGGTTCGTCGTCGATGCCGCAGGGCAAAGACTCGGTCGGTTGGCAACGGAAGTCGCCACCGTATTGAGAGGCAAACACAAACCGACGTTCACGCCACACGTGGACTGCGGTGATTACGTGATTGTCGTCAATGCGGACAAGATCGAGTTGACCGGAAACAAATGGGAAGACAAGAAATATTATTCCCATTCCGGTTATAACAGCGGTCTGACAACGACCTCGGCGAAAGACCTGATGGCGCGGAAACCGGAAAAAATGGTGGAACTCGCGATCAAGGGCATGCTTCCCAAAACGAAACTGGGCGATCAAATGTTCAGGAAGTTATTCGTTTATGCGGGACCAGAACACAAACATTCGGCACAAAAACCGGAAGTTATGGCAATCAAGGGATAGGAGGGACCGACATTGGCTAAATTAGTTATGTATCGCGGCACCGGCAGACGCAAATGCGCCGTCGCCCGCGTCATTTTGAGACCCGGCAAGGGTGTCATCACCGTCAATGGCCGACCGTTTGCGGAGTATCTTCCGTCAGCGCTCGCGCGTCTCGACGTCTCCCAGCCACTGGTTCTCACCGCAAACGAAAACACGTTCGACATTTCGGTCAACGTCTTCGGCGGCGGCCTCATCGGCCAGTCCGGAGCGATCCGTCACGGCATCACCCGGGCTTTGTTGGAAGTCAACCCCGAGTATCGCAAGATCCTCAAACCAGCCGGTCTGATCACCAGGGACCCGCGCGTCAAGGAACGTAAAAAATACGGTCTCAGAGGCGCCCGCCGCGCACCGCAATTCAGCAAACGTTAGTACGAACGAAACCAAAAAGAACACGGGAAACCACATCCCGTGTTCTTTCTTTTCCCCGCAGGATCTTGGAGAACGGAACGGATCACGATCGTCTGACATCCGCCGGTCCGGGAAGAAACGCCGCCCGAACGGGCAGGTTTTTTGGGAAGACGAGCCGGATGACCGCATTTATCGATATCCGTTGTATTTACGAGGTTATTGTAATACAATAATGATGTTGCTTTGCGAGGTGATGCCCATGCTTTTCGGAAAATATGTCAATCGGCAGTACCTGAAATATGGTCTGTTATACCTGTTGGGAATCGCCGCCCTGATCGCCGTCGACTTTTTTCAGCTCAAGATTCCGGAAATCATCGGTTCCATCCTCGGCGAAATCGAATTCGGGACGTTGGCCAAAGACAGTCTGTGGAGCTATCTGATCGAACTCGCATCGATCGCGCTCATCCTCGTCCTCGGTCGCTTCCTCTGGCGG
>CAZFHR010000004.1:0-27437 GCA_964519115.1 uncultured Candidatus Izemoplasmatales bacterium | reverse complement strand
ATTACGTAAACTTGCTAATCAATGAAAAAGATCGGCTCCGTTTGGGAGCCGATCTTCTGATGATTTATCCGCGGATGCCGCTATTCTTTTTTGTCGTATGACGCAAACGGATCGTCATTCACAACTTTATCGCGTTCGGCCTGTTTCTTCATCACGACGCTCTTGGGTTCGACGACGATCGCCAGGATGATGTAGGCGAGCAGCCCGGTACCGGCACAAAGCAAAAGCAGAACCCAGATCACGCGGATCAGGGTGACGTCGATGTCGAAATAATCAGAAAATCCAGCGCACACGCCGAAGATCTTCTGATTCTCGGTGTCGCGGTACAAACGTTTTTGGGAAGCCATGATAATCACCTCGATCCTATTATATGTTGATTCAGTTCCGGTTTCAATGATTTTTTTCTTCAGCCCTTTTTAATGTTCCGGAAAAAGCGGATTTTCTTTAAAAAGGTCAGGGTTTTTTCGTTCCAAAGGATCATCGCGAACCCGGCGCCGGCGGCAACGAAAGGAACCACGATGGCATAAATCATGGTTGAAGTCTTGATTTTCGCCTTGACTACGAACGGAATCGACTCGACGATGCCGTTTGCAAGCGTGATGGTAACCGTCGACGATCCATATTTCAGTCCGGTGACGTTGCCTTCGGCATCGACGCTGAGAACGGTTGGATCGGAAACCGCGTATCCCACGATCGTCGAATCGCCGATCGTGACATAGGCGTCGATATCAATCGGATCGGTCGCTTCGCGGATGACGACTTCCGTCGTGCGACGGACGAGTGCGGTGATGGCCGCGGCGACGGATTGAACCATGGCATCGACCGAAGCTTGCGAGGCGTCATCGTCGGCAATCATCGCCGTTGCGGCAACGACTTTGAGAAGAAGGGTCTGGTAGGAAGAAATCGAATAGGCGCTCTCGCGAAGACTGGCGACGTCGTCGACGATCGCCGCCAATGCCGTTTTATCAGCTTTGGCAATAAGGACCGTGGGTAGCATCAGCAATGCGGAATAGGCCGCGTTGGCTTCCGCCTGATTGGTATCCTTGTCGGTGATGACGGTGGCGGCGGCCACGAGACCGGCCCGATACGTCGCCACGGATGCCGGCGTATACGAAGAAAAATCAGCCGCTGCTGCAACCGAATAGAGTGCCGTCAAGGCGTCGATGTCGCCGCGGACTTCCAGCTGTGACAAAGCCGCGAGCACAATCGCTGTCAGATCATCGACGGTGTTTTGCGACACATTGGCGTCGGCCAGCACGGAATTGACGTACAGATAAGTGCCATAGGCAAGAACCGCCTGCCGGAATTGTTCATAGGATGAGGTCGTGTAGGCCGCCTTTTCTTCATAAAAAGCCAGGATGGCGGCATTGTTTGCCAGTAGTAGACTCGTCTTTACGGCGCGCGTCACCAAGAGTGACTGATAGTCGGACAAATCGGTCAACGCCGTCGCTACTTCAGTGGCGATCGCGTCCGGATCGGCGATGACGGCCGCAATCAAAGCCATGCCGGCATCAAAAGCCGCGACGGAAGCCGGGGTATATCCGGATAGATCCAAAGCATCGGCGATGGCATAGGCGGCGATCAAAGCCGTTTTGTCAGGACGGGGAATCAATAGTTCTATGGCGGTGGCGATGGCCGCGAGCGCATCCGACACGGCTCCGGATGTCGCTTCTAGATCATCGATGACGGCTTTGATCAGGATGAGCGACGCAGTGAAGGCGGCGGCCGAGGACGGGGTAAAGGCCGTCAATTCGATTGCGTCCGCATCACCATACGCGGTGTTGAGTGCAGTCTTGTCGGCGCGGGGAATCAACAAAGCCAAAGTTTCCTGGGCGGCGGCTTCGGCAGCCGCGGCTTCGGCAACGCTGGCATCGGCGTCAGCCCCGATTGCCGGGGCGGTTTTACCATAGGGAATGACCAGATCCGTCAGCAACGAAGCATAGGCGGTCTGAAATGCAGCAAAGGTCGAAGGTGTATAGAACGCACCGTCGGAAGCGTTGATCGCGGCGGCCGCGGCCAGGGCGGCGTTCAGCGCGGTCCGATCGGCGAGATACTCAAGAAGAAGAATTGCGGCATCGATGTCGGCTTCGAGCGCAAGGACACCGGCATCGCCGATGCGGGTTTCATCTTCCAAGACGGCCTGAATGATGTCAAGCGCGTCGGCATACTCCCCTCGCGAACGCACGGTATAGGTGGCGAGAACGGCGGTCCGGGCAGTGAGATATTTTAAATAAACTTGATTATGAACGGCTTCCGAAATCAGGTTGACGATCAAATTTTGAAGCAGGGTCGTCATGGCGTCGACGTCTTCCTGAACGGCGAGGGCATCGCCAATCAACGTGTCGACGGCCGCCAATCCACCGAGAGCGGCCAGGTCGGCCTCAAAGGCGGTGAAGGAAGGCGTCCAATAATCGTCTTCCGCCACGATCGCGGCGGCGACTTCGGCGCGAGCATTAACGAGCGCTGTCTTGTCGGCATCCGCATGAACTCTGGCCATGGGGAAAACGGCGGCCAGTACGACCGTCACGGCAAGCATGATGAAGATCCGTTTCAATAACTTCACCGGGATTTCCCCTTTCATGACTGGTGAATCTGATAGGCTTTTTCCAGTCGGTCGAGCATTTCGATGACGACTGGACGCGATGCGGCGATGTTCAGCCGGTAATGGCCTTCGCCACCGGGTCCGAAGAGCCCGCCGTCATCGCCATAAATTTTTGCTTCCTTCTCGAAAAACGTCGTCATCGCTACGCCCAAGGCGCGGCAATCGAGCCAAAGAAGATAAGTGCCTTCCAGCGGTGACAGCACAATTTTGGGCGTCGTTTTGGCCATCCGTTCCCGCACAAGCCGTTCATTTTGATGCACATAGGCCAAAACCTGATCAAGCCAGTCGGCACCGTGCTCATAGGCCGCCTGGACCGCGACCGCGGCAAAGACATTTTGCGCACCCAGATGCAGCGAGTCCATCAGGCGGCGAATCTTGATTTCATATTCGCGGTTTCCGGTGATGATGAACGCCATTCCCGTTTGGGCGAGGTTAAAGGTTTTCGTGGCAGACAAAAGCGTCACGGAAAATGACGAGACCTTATTGCCAAGGCTCATGAACGGAATGTTCTGATACCCGGGCATGATCAGATCGGAATGGATTTCATCCGCCAGCAGGATGACACCGTGACGCTCGCACATGACCGCGATCCGTCCCAGTTCTTCCCGCGTCCAGACGCGACAGACCGGGTTGTGCGGCGAACAAAGCAACAGGACCGCCGAACGGGCCAGACAGCGATCGAGATCCGCAAAATCGATTTCATATATTCCCTTATTTTCGATGAGCGGGTTTTCAATCACCGTGCGGCCGACGGCTTCGATCGACGGCCGGAACTGCATATAGACCGGCGTCATGATCGTGACGGCCGCGTCCGGTTCGGTGAGTGCCGAAAGAACCAGCCGGATCGCCGAAACGACGCTGTAATAAGGAATGATGCGGGCCGGGTCATAAGCAATGCCGTGCCGACGTTCATGCCAGGCGACGAATGCCTGAAATAACCCATCCGGCAAGTAACTGTATCCGAAAATCGGATGGCGGCTACGTAGAATCAAAGCTTCGACGATCTCGTCCGCAACCGGAAAATCCATGTCGGCGACCCACATCGGCAGCACTTCCCGGCAGGGAACGAAGTCGGTTTTGATGCAACAACTCGCATGACGGTCGATGGGTTGATCAAAATCATATTTTTTCAAAGTTCACGCCTCGCTCGCAAAAACCTGCCGGTAAATGTAATCCACGTGTCGACTATATACTTCATAAGTGAAACAGCCTTTGATTGCAGCGGGAGTGAGCCAGCGCGAAATGGTCGGATCGGCGGCAATCACGTCCTCAAACTCGATGTTGCGATGGCCGGCTTCGGCTGCCAACGTCTGAACGAGATCAAACGCCGCTTCGCGCGGACACCCGGCATCGACAAGCGTGGTCAGAATGCGTTGAGAAAAGATGATGCCTCGGGTCAATCCGATGTTGGCGGCCATCCGGTCGGTATCCACGACAAGATCGGCGAGAACGCTGGCATAACGATCGAGCATGTAATCGACGAGGGATGTCGCATCAGGCAGGAGAATCCGTTCGACGGCGGAATGGGAAATGTCGCGTTCATGCCATAAGGCGATGTCTTCCATGGCCGGCGTGACATAGCCGCGCAGAATGCGGGCGAGGCCGCAGACATTTTCGCTCGCGATCGGGTTATGTTTGTGCGGCATCGCCGAGGATCCTTTTTGGGTTTTGGCAAAAGGCTCGGACACTTCTCCCACTTCGGTCCGTTGCAGATGCCGGATTTCCGTGGCGATCTTCTCCACTTCCGCGCCGATCAGCGCAAGCGTCGCCAGATAGGCCGCGTGCCGATCGCGCTGAAGCGTCTGGGTCGATATCCGCGCCGTCGCCAGGCCGAGTCTTTCGCAGATGAAGCGTTCGATTTCCGGATCGGTGAAGGCGTAATTTCCGACGGCGCCACTGATTTTACCGCACTCGACTTCCGCGGCGGCGGCGAGGAAACGACGCTTCGCTCGTGCCATGTCTTCATGCCACAAAGCCCATTTCAACCCGAACACGGTGATTTCCGCATGCATCCCGTGGGTCCGGCCGATGCAGAACGTGTTTTTATAGAGCATGGCGTTCTTCTTCAATACGGCCATGAATTTTTCGATGTCGGCGAGAATGATGCGGTCGGCCTGTTTCAGCAGAGCGCCGTTCGCGGTGTCGACGACGTCAGTCGAGGTGAGGCCATAATGAATGAACCGCCGTTCTTCGCCGAGCGATTCCGCGACCGCCCGGGTGAAGGCGATGACATCGTGTTTCGTCTCCGCTTCCAATTCGCGGACGCGGGTAATCGTATAGGTCGCGTTCTGCTTGATCAGGGTCAGTTCGCGTTCGGCGACGATGTTTTTCGCCGCGAGCGCTTCGGCATTGAGAATTTCGATTTTGAGAAAGGTGTCGAACTTGTTCCGTTCGTTCCAGATCGCCGCCATGCCGGCGCGTTGATAACGTTCAATCATGGTTTGCCCCGATCTGGCTACGACAGCAGGAGAGGGTATTCTCCAATAAACAGGCGATCGTCATCGGTCCGACGCCGCCCGGTACGGGTGTGATGAATCCGGCTACGGCGGCGGCGGAATCAAAATCGACATCGCCGGCGATCACACCGTCGACTTTGGAAATGCCGACGTCGATGACGGCGGCCCCTGGCTTGACGTAGGTGCCGTCGACCATCTTCGTCTTGCCGATCGCGACGACCAGAATGTCGGCACGGCGAGTTTCCGCGCGCAGATCGGCGGTCTTGCTATGACATACCGTGACCGTTCCGTTCGCATTCAGAAGCAGGGCCGCCATCGGTTTGCCGACGATCGGACTGCGGCCGACGACGACGCATTGCCGGCCGGCGATTGGAATGGCATATTTTTCAAGCAGGCGCATGACGCCCTTCGGCGTGCATGGAACGAGTCGCGGCCGGCCATTTGCCAGGGCGGCGACGTTTTCGGGAGTAAAACCGTCGACGTCTTTCCGTTTGTCGATCCGCGAAATGATTTTGTCCGGGTTGAGATGTTTAGGAATCGGCAGTTGCAACAGGATGCCGTGGACGCCGGAATCGGCGTTCAGCGTATCGATGATTTCCAGGAGCCGCGCTTCCGTGACGTCCGGGGTTTCCCGGATCACGGTCGAGCGGATGCCGACATTTTTACAGGCGGTTTCTTTGCCTTTCACATAACTGTGGCTGGCGGGATCGTCACCGATGAGGATGACGGCCAGGTGCGGCGTCACGCCGGTTTCGTAGGAAAGGGCGGCGATGTCCTTTTTGACTTTTTCCCGCACTTCCGCGGCCAGGGTTTTGCCATCAAGGAGAATGGCCAAGGATCACTCATCTCCTTCGTAAAGATAGGAATCGAGGATCTCCGCAAAATATACGGTATGGTTCGCTAGATTCGCGGGATTGCTATAGAAACGGTCTTTGACCGCTTGCGGAACGTCTTTTTGATTCAGCGTCTGTCGATAAAGGATTTTGCACTCGTAATGCAATCCGCATTCGCCGATGATCGGCGCTTTGACTTTCCGACCCGGGACCGGGGTCAGGCAACAGACGGCGAACTTGTCGATGTCGCGGCCGGATTTGGTACCGCAAATCTTGATGGCCTCAGTGAGGTCGGTCTTGAGCGGCACGCTCACGGTGAATTCGCCGCTCTTTTCGATGAGACCATAGGTCGCGCGGATGTCGCGGACGAATACGATCATCATCGGACGATTCCAGATGACCGAAACGGCGCCCCACCCGATGATCATCGTGTTGTGCTTGCCTTCGGCGGCGGCGGTCAGAAATACCCCCGGTTTCATTTTCTCTAACAGCGTTCCGGCGTATTCAAAAGGAGAACATGCTTGGTACATGGCGGGCCACCTTCCTTCAAAGTAATTATATCACAACGTCCTTTTCTTAAAAAGGAAATCCGAAAACGAGCGCTTGTCGATCGTGCTTTTTTCCGATAAATTCCATGATTCGGAATCTATCCCGGGCAAAGTGTGATAAAATATTGTAAAGTATTCTTGCGAGGGGGGTGACCACATGAAAATCGGTATCGTCGGCCTGGGATTGATGGGCGGAAGCATCGCTGCGGCGTTGAAGCCCCGGCATCGAATTTACGCATTCGACATCGATCCTTTGGCCGTCACCCATGCGCTTGCCAAAAACATTATCGACCTAGGCTGTGCCCGGGCTGATGAACTGCTTTCCGTCTGCGACGTCGTATATTTGTGTCTTTACCCCCGGGATGTCGCCGAATTTTTCATCGCTCATCAAGATGCCATGAAACCCGGAGCCATCGCCGTCGACATCGCCGGGGTCAAAGCCGCGATCGTCGGCGATGTCCTCGCCACCCTTCGTCCGGACGTTCAATTCGTTTTCTCGCATCCGATCGCAGGCAGGGAAAAGATGGGTGTCGTTTTTTCCGATCCGAGCATTTTCGAAGGCGCGAATTATGTCGTCGTCCCGACCCCCGGCAATTCACCCGAAGCGTTGGAAACGGTACGCTCGCTTGCCTTGGAAATGGGCTTTGGAACGGTCACGGATCTTACGCCGGAAGAACACGACGCGATCATCGCCTATACTTCGCAATTGACACACGTCATCGCGCTGGCAATCGTCGGTGCCGATGACGCGACTCGCGAAACCGGAAAATTCATCGGCGATTCCTATCGCGACCTTACCAGGATCGCGATGATCAATGCGCCGTTGTGGAGCGAACTGTTTCTGGAAAACAAAAAAAATCTGCTTGCGAAAATCGATTCTTTCCGCGCCGAACTTGATTGCTATGCCGCGTTGATCGCCAGTGATGACATCGAAGGTTTGAAAACGAAAATGGCGGCAGCAAAACGTCGACGCACACTCCTCGAGAAAGGAAAATGACATGAACGTACTGATCACTCCCGGTCCGCTTTCCGGCTCGGTCGTCGTCCCGCCGTCCAAGAGCCAAACCCACCGCGCGATCATCGCGGCCGCGCTTGCCAAAGGTAAAAGCGTCATCAATAACGTCGTGATGAGCGAAGACATTCAAGCGACGGTATCCGCCATGGAAAAAATCGGCGTGAAGATCGTCAACAACGGTACGCACCTGATCGTGAACGGCGTTTCACGCGTCATGATCAGCGATGACAATTTCATCGATTGCAACGAATCCGGATCAACGCTCCGCTTTGTTCTTCCGATCATGTCGCTTTCTCGGGATAAAGTCGTTTTCACCGGCAAGCCGGGACTCATGAAGCGACCGATGGCCGTTTATGAAACGCTCTTCAAAGCGCACGGTCTGTCGTATCAGCAAAATGAGAAATCGATCATCGTCAGCGGTGCGCTCACTCCGGGGCTCTATGAAGTCCCCGGGTCCGTCAGCAGCCAGTTTCTTTCCGGTTTGATGTTCGCACTTCCGCTCCTGAAAGGTGATTCTGAAATCCGCGTCACCGATCCACTCGAATCAAAAGACTACGTTGACATGACGATCGACATGCTGCACCGTTTCGGTGTCACGGTCGAAGAACGCGGAACTTCTTATCAGATCCGCGGGAATCAGACTTACAGCCCTGCCAACATCACAATCGAAGGCGACCACTCGCAGATGGCTTTCTTCGCCGTCGCCGGCATCTTGTCCGGCGACATCTTCTGCCGCAACATTGTGCCGATATCGCTCCAGCCGGATCGCCGGATCCTCGATGTCATTCGCGCGATGCAGGGCGCATTCGAAATCCGGGATGCCGGAATCCTCTTCAAAAAAACCGCGACTGTTGGCTGTGTCGTCGATGTTTCACAGTGCCCGGACATCGCCCCGATCATCGCCGTCCTCGGCGCCTATTCGCAGGGAACGACCGTCATCGAAAACGCCCAGCGGCTGAAACTGAAGGAATCCAATCGCCTGCAGTCGACCTATGACATTCTCCGCGGCCTGGGAGCGGACATCGAAATGACGGAATCGAGTCTGATCATCCGGGGAAACCCCCTGCTCGAAGGCGGTGCCATCGATCCGGCTCCGGACCACCGGATCGTCATGTCCGCGGCGATCGCGGCGACGCGGTGTTTGAAGCCGGTCCATATCAAACATGCGGAAGCTGTCAATAAATCCTATCCCAATTTTTTCAATGATTTCAAAACGGTCGGCGGCGAGATCGCCGTCCTGGAGGATTAACGTGCGCCAACTCAGAGTCAAGGCATCCACCCGGTCTTATGATGTTTTGATCGAAACCGGTCTTCTCGACCGGCTTTACCTGCATCTGGATCCGGAAACGTTTTATGTCGTCATCTCGGACGACCATATCCCCGCCATTTACATCGAAAAAGTGACGAAAGTCTGCCCGCATCACGTCGTCATCCGCTTCCCCCACGGCGAAAGCAGTAAAACGCTGACGGAATTGTCGCGGATCATCGACGTGATGACCGACCAGATCGTCCGCAAGGATTCGTGCGTCATCGCTTTGGGCGGCGGCGTCACCGGCGACCTCGCCGGGTTCGCGGCGGCGATCTATCTGCGCGGAATTCCCCTGATCCAGATTCCGACGACGCTGCTTTCCCAGATCGATTCGAGCGTCGGCGGCAAAGTCGGCATCGATACCGCCAAGGCGAAGAACGTGGTCGGCTCCATTCACCCGCCCGTCAAGGTCCTGATCGACCCGGCAACGCTGGCGACCCTCGATCGGCGCCAAATATCCGCCGGCATGGCGGAAATGATCAAATACGGAATGATTGCCGACAAGGATTTCTTCCTGAAAATAAATACGGAAGACGTCGCTTCCGACTGGGAGTATTATATCTACAAATCCCTGGAAATCAAGCGTCGGTACGTCGAGGCTGACGAGTTTGACGAAGGCTCCCGCCGATCTTTGAATTTCGGGCATACGTTCGGCCATGCGATCGAAGCTTATTACGATTATAAGAAATACCTCCATGGCGAAGCGATCGCCATCGGCATGGTCATGATCCTTTCCAACCCTGAGGTCAAAAAAGAACTGATCGAATGTCTGAAGAAATACAATCTCCCGACGGCCGACCCGGTCGATTTCGACAACTTGCGCCAGTACATCAACCGTGACAAGAAACAGCGAAAAGATTTGTTGTCGATCGTCGACGTGCTGGAGATCGGATCTTCCGTCATCGTCAAATCTCAATTCAAAATCTGAACGCGGAAGTGATAGTTTGAACACCTTCGGCCAACATCTGAAAATTACATTTTCCGGCACTTCCCACGGCCCGGAGATCGGCATCGTCATTGAAGGCTTGCCGGCGGGATTGGCGCTTGATGAGGATCTGATCCGCGCTGAATTGACGAAACGCCGGCCCAAAAATGAGCTTTCGACGCCGCGGCGCGAACCGGACCGCTATGAAATCAGGTCCGGGATGAAGGCCGGCCTCACCAATGGCGAGCCGCTTTTCTTTGCCATTCCCAATGAAGACGTCCGCTCCGGCGATTATGACGCGCTGGCTTTCCTGCCCCGTCCGGGCCACGCCGACTATCCGGCGTATGTCAAGACGCACGGCGCTTATGATTCCCGCGGCGGCGGGATGTATTCCGGCCGCCTGACCGCCCTCTACATGATCATTGGCGCGATCGCCAGACAGATTCTGAACCGCAAGGGGATCGTCATCGGGTCACACATTCTTGCCTTGGGGTCCGTTTCCGATCGCGGGTTCGATCCCGTCGCGGTCAGCGCCGACCAGCTTCGGCTTTTGGAATCGATTGCTTTTCCGGTCATCGATCCTGATGTCGAAACCCCGATGAAAGCCGCGATTCTGGCTGCGAAAGCCGATCGCGATTCCGTCGGCGGGATCATCGAAACGGCGATTGTCGGTTTACCGACGGGTGTCGGCGAACCGCTCTTCCATTCCATTGAAAGCCAACTGGCGGCACTTCTGTTTTCCGTACCCGCCGTCAAGGGAATCGAGTTTGGCGATGGTTTTTCCTTTGGATCCCGCCACGGATCTGCCGTGAAGGATGAATATGCCTTTGCGCCGGATGGAACCGTCATAACCCTCGCCAACCATAATGGCGGGATCGTCGGCGGCATGGCAACCGGCATGCCCGTGATCCTCCGGACGGTCATTAAACCAACCGCCTCGATCGGCCAGCCCCAACAAACCGTCGATCTCGTTCGGAAAACCACGGCTATGCTCGAAATCGTCGGCCGTCACGATCCGGCAATCGTTCACCGAGCCGTTCATGTCGTCAACGCCGCCGTCTATTACGGGATTCTGGACCTGATGCTCGCGGAACGCCCCCGGGAGTGGATGTTATGAAAACGTATGGCTTGCTTGGCAAGAAACTTGGTCACAGTTTTTCGCCTTATGTTCATCACGCGTTCGGCAATTCCGATTATCGGCTTTTCGAAACCGACGACCTTGTCGCGTTCATGAAAAACGCTTCGTTCGATGGCATTAACGTTACCCTGCCATACAAAGAAACGATGCTTCCTTTCCTTGACGTCCTTGATGATGTCGCCGCCGCGACCGGATCGGTCAATACGGTCGTCCGCAGGGATGGCCGCTTATTCGGATACAACACCGATTACGACGGTCTCCGGGCTTCGTTTTTCCGTTCCGGCGTTTCGCCAAAAGGAAAGAAAGTCGCCGTTCTCGGCAACGGCGGCACGGCAAAGACCGTCATCCGGTTTCTTCAGGATGTCGGCGCCGCCAGCATCGATGTTTATTGTCGTCAGCCGCGACGTCCGGGCGAAATGCTCCTCGCGTCTGCCGGCGGTGATCACGATATTCTTATCAGCACCACTTCGGTCGGGATGTATCCAGACGATGACGTGCCGCCGCTTGTCGATCTTGATCGGTTTCCTTCGCTTGCTTTTGTTTTCGATCTCATTTTCAATCCGCTGCGGACCAACTTGATCTTAGCGGCCATTGCCCGGGGCATCCCTTCGGCTTCCGGACTCTTTATGCTCGTAGCGCAGGCGGCCCGCAGCCATGAACTGTTCACCGGAAATGCCGTTGATGAAAAAACCATCCTGAACGTTTACCTCGATCTCTATAAAAAAGAAGCAAACATCATCCTCATCGGCATGCCTCTGTCGGGAAAAAGCTTGTATGCCGGCATCCTTGCCCGCGAAAAAGACAAAACCGTATTCGATACCGACGATGAAATCGAAAAAAAGTCAGGCTTGTCCATCTCCGAACTGTTCGCATCCAAGGGCGAAGCCGGATTTCGCGCCATGGAAGAGGCATTGATCGAATCAATCCGCCATCGTCACGGGTTGGTCATGTCGACCGGTGGCGGGATGATTCTGAATCCGCTCGCAATGTCCCGGCTCCGCCATAACGGGGTTGTCATTTTTCTCGATAAGGATTATCATAGGATCATGGCTGTGCAAATTCGCAATCGTCCCCTGATCCGGACCCCGGAAGACGTTGAACGCCTGGCGCTCGCGCGTCGTCCGCTTTATGAGTCCTACGCCGATGTCACGGTTGAAATCGTCGGAACGCGGGACGAAACAGTTCAAGAAATCGAGGCGAAACTTGATGCGTATTTTAATCGTCAACGGTCCTAACCTGAATCTGCTCGGCATTCGCGAGCCGGATGTCTATGGCACGAAAACTTATCGCGATTTGCTGCATACGATCCGCGCCTATTCCCGAACGAAAGGCGTCCGGGTTGTCTGTTTCCAATCGAATCATGAAGGCAGAATCATCGACTGGATCCAACGCCATGCATGTTGCGCACACGGGCTTGTCATCAATCCGGGGGCGCTGACACATTATTCCTACGCTCTCCGGGACTGCATCAAAGGCGTCGGCTTGCCGACGATCGAAGTTCATCTTTCGGACATCCATGGCCGGGAACCGTTCCGGTCCATCTCGGTGACGAAGGACGTTTGCATGGATCAAATCAGTGGGAAAGGGTTCGCCGGATATCTCGAGGCCGTCGACGAACTCGTGAAGGGACAGAAAGAAAAATGATTGTCAAATTCAGAGAAGGTACCGGGCAACAAGAGATTGAAATACTGAGAAAACATTTGACCGATCTGGGATTCGCGATCCACGAAAGCATCGGTCAGACTTATACGATTTTCGGCGTCGTCGGCGATACGACGAAATTCGACATGGACAGCCTGTATGCGTTCAAGTGTGTCGACACCGTCCTCCGCGTCCAGGAACCGTTCAAGAAAGTCAACCGCAAATTCAAACTGAGCGATACCATCGTCGATGTGGCGGGAGTGCCGATCGGCGGGAAGAACGTCGTGATGATCGGCGGGCCCTGCGCCGTCGAAAGTCCCGAACAGGTGGACCTGATCACCGGCCTCGTCCAGGCGGCGGGAGCGAAAATCCTGCGCGCCGGCGCCTATAAGCCGCGGACCAGCCCCTATTCCTTCCAAGGCCTGGGTCCGGAAGGCCTCGGCATCCTCAAGGCCGCCCGCGCCAAATATCATATTCCCGTCGTCAGCGAACTGATGGGCGTCGAGGACCTGCCTTTGTTCCTTGATTCCGTCGACATGATCCAGGTCGCCGCGCGGAACATGCAGAACTTTTCGCTGTTGAAGGAACTCGGCAAAATCCAGAAACCGATTCTTTTGAAACGCGGGCTGGCGAACACGATCGAAGAGTGGCTGATGTCGGCCGAATATATTCTTGCCGGCGGCAACAACAACGTCGTTCTCTGCGAACGCGGAATCCGGACGTTTGAGACCCAGACCCGGAACACTCTCGACATCAGTGCCGTTCCGGTTCTGAAAAAACTCACGCATCTGCCGGTCATCATCGATCCCTCGCATGCCAGTGGTCGCTGGGAATACATTGAGTCGCTTTCCAAGGCCGCCATCGCCGCCGGTGCCGACGGTCTGATTGTCGAAGTCCACCCTGAGCCGGAGCGCGCCCTGTCCGATGGGCAGCAATCCCTCAAGCCGGAACGTTTCGCCGATCTGGTCGTCAAATGCCGTCGGATTGCGGAAGCGGTCGACCGTACTTTGGAATGATTCATAGAAAAAAACGGATTCTTTTTCGGTCAGCCACTAACATTTGCGGATTTCCTGTGCTATAATCGCAAAAGAAGGAAGTGATATTATGAAACAATACGTAAGCTTCATCGACGGCCTGCCTTTGATCCTCAAGGTGATTCTCGCCCTTCCGGCCCTTGACAATATCGTCTACGGGATCTACCGGATCGCCAAAGGAAATCTTCTTGGCGGCATTTTGTGCATCATTATCGGTTTCCCGATCTTCTTTGCCATCGACATGTTCACGCTCATCACGAAAGGCAAGATCACGGTTCTCGTCTGATTCTTTCCGTCTAAAACAAAAAAAGGATTCCAAAGCGGAATCCTTTTTTGTATATATTGACGGTAAATGGCTATATATGGTGATTATACGTGCTTCTTCAAAGTTGAAACCAGACGAGGAATCTCATCCATGTTGACGCTTGAAATCGCAACCCGAATCAATCCTGGCATTGCGACGACATAGACGCCGTCGGCGACGAGATCTTCAAAGATGTGCGCGTTCTTGGTTTCGATGCCGATAAAGAATCCGCCTCCATACGGCAGGGTCTGCAAATGTTCCGTCTGGGCATATTGACGGAACTTGGCAATGCGTTTTTTCAGAATGTCCCGCGCGGCCGCAAGTTCGGCCAGAAATCCGGCTCTGAGACTCGGCGAGGAAAAGATTTTGCCAATGACGGACATCGCCGGCCGACTGACGGATGAGAACCGGGCTCTAACGCTGTAATCGCCGACGCGGCGGAAATCATCGATGACCTCGGCTGATTTCGTGAGGCCGATCTGGGCCCCGATCCGGAACCCGTACATCGAGAAGGTCTTCGATCCGCTGAAAGCGATGACCGCGAGAATCCGTGGATCAAGATCAAGATACGCGTTGAAGACGTCCCGCGATTCTGTTTCCGACTTCATCTGATAATCGATATAGGCAATGTCGTGCAGGAAAACGACGGGGATGTCCTGGGCGGCGATTTCATTCATGACCTTGATCAGCTGACGCCAATGTTCCGTCGTCAGGCACAGCCCGGTCGGATTGTTGCACGGGTCGTTCAGCAAGAAGAATAGACGGCCCTGTCGGGCGGCCAAAGCCTTTGCTTTGATTTCGAAATCGGCAACGTTGAAGCGATATTCTTCGTCGTACATCTGAAAGGTTTCAACCTTAAGGTTCGCTTCTTCGGCAATGTTTTCATACGGAGTCCAGAAATAGTTCGGAATGAGAATCGACTGGCCAAAATCATTGAAATTATAGATTGTGTTGCTCAAGGCGCCGGAGCCGCCGGTCGTCGGAATGACATTGACGTGGAACTGCTTCAGGATCGCTTCCTTGTTCCGCCCCAACACCCAGTCAAGAACGCCTTCGGAAAAAGCCTTGGACCCGTTGACGGGAGCGTAGAAATACATTTCCGGATCGGAAAGTTCTTTCAGCAGCGTGTCGACGGCGCTGAATTTATACATGTTGCCGTCCTCGCGATTGAGCATCCCGACCGTCGCGTCGATGACGGCGGGATCAAGGGCTTTCGCCGCTTTGGCCTCCTGAGAGGTCTTCAAGATGTTTGATTCCATGTGCTTGGTCAGCGCATGAGCGCCGACAATGTGGTTCGTCATTCCGTACCTCCTCTTTCTGTCTTGATCATCATAGTATGTTTTTCAGCGTCACGGTCTGCCGGCGATCCGGCCCGACGGAAAACATGACGACTTCCACGCCGGCAAGCCGTTCGATCGCCTGCAGGTATCGCTGGGCGTTCTGCGGCAATTCCGCGAACGAGGAAACGCGGGAAATATCTTCCGTCCATCCGGGAAAGGTTTCATAAACCGGGACGGCTGTGGCGAATTCGCGATAGTTACCCGGAACGAAGTCGGTCCTGCGCCCGCTAATTTCGTAATAGGTGCAGATCTTCAGTTCTTCGATTCCGGTCAGGACGTCGAGCAGCGTGATTGCCAGCCCGGATACTCCGGATACCCGTTTCGAATGTTTCAGGACGACGGCATCGAGCCATCCGATCCGCCGCGGGCGCCCGGTCGTCGTACCATACTCGTGGCCGATTTCGCGGATCCGTCTTGCGGTGTCGTCTTCGAATTCCGTCGGAAACGCCCCGCCGCCGACGCGGGTGGTATAGGCTTTCGTGACGCCGACGACATCGGTGATCGCCATCGGCGAAATGCCGCAATTGAGGGGAACGGCGGCGGCCGTCGGCGAACTGCTTGTTACATAGGGATAGGTCCCGTGGTCGAGGCAAAGCATGATGCCCTGAGCCCCTTCGAAAAGGATTCTTTTATCTTGTTCAATCGCTTCGTTCAGATAGACCGAAGTGTCGGTGACGAACGGCCGAAGGCGTTCGCCGTATGCCAGGTATTCCGCCGTCAGCGTTTCGACCGAAAACGGCTCTTGGTTCAACCAGCGCAAGAGTGGGTTGGTGATCGCGAGGTTGGCGCGGATCCGATCCCTCAGAACATCGGGATCCAAAAGGTCCCCGACGCGGATGCCGATCCGGCCCGCTTTGTCGGTGTATGCCGGCCCGATGCCTTTTTTTGTGGTGCCGACGGCCGTTTCGCCTTTCAGCGTCTCTAGGGTTCCGTCAAGGACCAGGTGATAGGGCATGACGACGTGCGCGCGGTCAGATATCAGCAACCGGAACGTTTGGATTCCCCGCGCCGCAAGCTGCTGAAGTTCTTTGAAAAACGCAACGGGATCGATGACCATCCCGTTTGCCATGACGTTCTGAATGTCGGGGTTGAAGACGCCTGAGGGAATCAAGTGGAGCGCGAACCGCTCGCCGCCGACCGTGATGCTGTGCCCAGCGTTGTTTCCGCCCTGGCTGCGAACGACGACTTCCGCTTTCCCGGCGAGATAATCGGTGATTTTACCTTTGCCTTCGTCACCCCATTGAGTGCCGACGACGACGACCCTGTTTCCCATGAACTTCCTCCCGGAAACCATATTTCATTATAACATAACGCCTCCCGCAAGGATAGATGCGGGCGGGTGAAAAGAAACGGCCGCCGTTTTCATCGGCGGTCGTCAGACCCGACCTTCATTTCATTTCGAACGTTCCGGCAATCGCTCGGGCGATGCGGATGCCATTGGCGCCGGCCTGCGCAAGTCCGCGCGTGATGCCAGCGCCGTCTCCGCCCACGTACAAGCCGCGTACAGGGGTTTCGAACCGGTCGTCGATCTCAGGACGGGCAGAATAGAATTTCGCCTCTACGCCGTAAAAAAGCGTATGTTCCGAGGCGATGCCCGGTGTGACGTGATCGAGGGCTTCGATCATTTCGATGATCGAGCGGAGAGTTTTATAAGGCAGGACCAGGCCAAGGTCGCCGGGGACGGCTTCCTTGAGCGTCGGTACGACAAAACCTTCCCGGATTCGCTTATCGGTCGAACGGCGTCCCATTTTCAGGTCGCCATACCGTTGCAGGATGATCGATCCGTTGGCGAGCATGTTCGCCAGATTCGCCACGCCGTGAGCGAATTCATTGGGCTGATGGAACGGCTCGGTGAATTCGTGACTGACGAGAATTGCGAAATTGGTGTTTTTCGATCCGAGGTCGCTGTCCGAATATGCATGGCCGTTGGCCAGGATCGTACCACTGAAATTCTCGATGACGACGTGCCCCGACGGGTTAGAACAAAAAGTGCGCACCTGCGTTCCCAGCGTCGTCCGGAAGATGAATTTGCCTTCGTAGAGGTTTTCGTTGATTTCTTGCATGATTTCGTTGTTGGTCTCGACTCGAACGCCGATGTCGACGTGGTTGGCATGCATTTTGATGCCCTGTTTGGCGCAGATGTCGGAAAGCCACTGCGATCCTTCCCGCCCCGGGCAGATTACGACCTGTTTGGCGGCGATGGTCGCTCCGTCCTTCAAAACGACGCCGGCGACCCGGCCGTTTTCGACGAGGACGTCGACGACTTCGGTCTGATGCCGCATCGTGATTTTTTGTGCCAGGTCGCGATAAAGGTTTTTCAAAATCCGGAGATTGACATCGGTCCCTAGATGGCGGACTTTTCCCCGCAGCAGTTTGAGTCCCACCGCCAGCCCCCGCCGTTCGATTTCCTTGACTTTTTCGGTGGTCGGATCGGTCGTTTCCGTCGGAGCGCCGAATTTGAGATTCACGGCGTCAACGTATTCGATGAGTTCTTCGACGTCCGCGGGATCCAGATATTCCGTCAGCCAGCCGCCATACTCGGCGGTTATGTTGAATTTGCCATCGGAATAGGCGCCCGCCCCGCCGAATCCGCTCGTGATCGAACAGGCGGGAAAGCATTCCGCATGCCCGTCCGGCCGCTCCGGACAGCGGACGAGTTTTTTCTCAAGGATTGGGCAGTGACGGTGCTCGATGTCGTTCCCTTTATCAAGAAGAAGGACCGATCCCTGTGGCATTTTCTCGTGGAGTTCGTAAGCGCACATCGCGCCGGCCGGACCGGCCCCGACGATGATGACGTCATATTTCGCGTTCATGCTTGCACCTCCCATTCGGAACGATATGATGATATCATCATTCGTCATGGAAAGCAATCGGCATCGGTGAAAAAGAAAACGGCGCCGGGCTCGGCACCGTTGGGATGTTGTGTTTTTTGCTATTCGGTCCGGACCGGCAGAATCAGCTGGATGAGTCCGGGATCATTCTCGCCTTCGATGACGAACGGCCGGATTTCACCGGTGAACTTCACGAAAACCTGATCCGACGCGAACGTCTTGAGGGCGTCGAGGAAATACTTGGAACTAAAAGCAATCCGGATCGGAACCCCGATGGCTTTGTCGGCGGGGAAGACTTCTTCCACGACTTTACCGACCTCCGGAGAATTCGAGGTGATCTCGACGACGTTGTCGCTTCGCAGGAACAGCTTGACGATGGCTGCGGAAGCTTCCCGGGTCGACAGCAGCGATGCCCGTTCGACCGCGACGGCCAGATCGTTCTTGTTGAACTTGATGACGATCGGAAACTCGACGGGAATCAACCGGGACGTTTCCGGGAAATTGCCATCAAGCAGCCGTGATTGGAACAGAACGTTTCCGTACTCGAACAGAATCGACTTGTGATCCAGATGGATCAGGATTTCGTCGAGATTGGATTCCATGATTTTGATCAGTTCATCCAGGCTGCGGCCCGGGATGACGACGTTCATATTGTCCAGATTGGTCGGGATGTCGACAACTTTCTGCGACAGACGGAACGAGTCCGTCGCAATCGAAACGAGTCTTTGCCCGTCGACGCGGATATTGACGCCGGTCAGAATCGGCCGGTTTTCGACGACCGATGTCGCAAACGTCGTCTGGCGGATGATCGACCGCATGACTTTGGAGTCGAGCCGGATCGGATTGTCATTCGTCAGGAAATCGATTTGCGGAAAATCGTCGACGTTCATCATGTTGAGGGTGATGTCGGAATTGCCGGCAACGATCCTGAGCATGTTGTTCTCGATGACCGATACCGCCAGTTTGTCGCCATCGAGTTTGCGGATGATTTCGACAAAAACGCGTCCCGGTACGAGGACTTCGCCCGTAGTATCGACCACGAGGCTTTCGTGTTTGAGCGACAACTTGATCGAGATGTCGGAATTGCTGGTGACCATGATCAGCTCGTTTTGGAAAACTTCCAATTTGATCCCCTGCAGATACGGAGCCGGCGTTTTGGTCGATAAGGCCTTTTGGGCGATCAGCAAATTGTTCAGCATGACCTCTTTGTTGATGGTGAAATTCATGGGCGACCTCCTGTTTATTTAGTTAAGTCTTTGTAAATCATTATTGTTATTAGCGTTGTGGATTCGTTGATAAAACCTTCGCGTTATATATATTATTATATCACTGACAGAGAATAAAGTATATCCTTATTCATGCCGTCATGTCGGCGTTTTACGCTTTTTTTCCACACTTTATCAACAGTTTGTCGATGTCGGTTTTTTTGTCTTTGTCGGTCTGGATATCGTTGGATATCTGCTCGATGCTGTAGATCACTGTGGAGTGATCCTTGTTGTTGAAGATCTGACCGATTTTCTTATAAGTGAGGTCGTAAATCTCCTTCAGGATGAACATCGAAACCTGCCGGGGATAGACATACTGTTTCGTCCGTTTGTTGGAAAGGAGATCGGAGGTCGTGATGTGATAGTATGAACTGACGACATCGAGGACGTTGTTGAAGTTGCCATCGGCGACCGCGCTGTTGGAAATCTTTTTCGTGTTGATCAGATTCTTCAGCGCCTCTTCGGCGTTGGTGATCGTGAATTTGTAGTCAAACGCCGTACAGTAGAAGAGGACGCGCTTCAGAGCGCCTTCCAACTCCCGGACGTTGTTGTCGAAGATGCTGGCGATGTATTCGAGGACGGACTCCGGGACCAGTTCCGGATCGGAAGTTTCAGCCTGTAGTTTTTTCTTGAGGATCTGGATCCGGTGATCAAGCGACGGCCGGTTGATGTCGACCGACAAACCCCAGGAGAAACGGCTGGTGAGCCGCGACATGATGTCGTAAAGTTCGGAAGCGGGACGATCGGACGTGATGACGATCTGCTTGTTGCTTTCTTTCAGTTTTTCGAAGATCTTGAAGAATTCGAGTTGCGACTGATTCTTGCCGGCGAGGAACTGGATGTCGTCAACGAGAAGGATGTCGACGTTTTCATATTTCTTGGAGAACTCCTCGAACGCTTTTTTGATTGTCGCCTTGGCATAATCTTCGATGAACTGATCGGTTTTGACATAGAGGACTTTTTTGTTGACGTCGTTTTCGAGGATATAGTTGCCAACGCATTGCATCAAATGGGTTTTTCCGAGTCCGACTTCACCGAAGATGTAGAGCGGATTGGAGATGACACCGGGTTGGTCGGCGACTTTGATCGCGGAGGTATAGGCGAGCCGGTTGGAAGCGCCAACCACGAAATTTTCAAAAGTATAGGAGTTGTTAAGACCCGTCTTGTATTTGTCTGCCAACCCGGTTTCGGGGCTGTTGACGGTGTAGGGGGCTTTGGCAAGTTCTTCGGCGGCCTGTTCCTTCGTGATGATCTTGAACATATGCTTTTCCTGGACCAGTTCGTTGAGCATGCCGTTCAGACGATTCAAGTAGAAAGATTCGATTTTTCCCTTGATGAAAGAGTTCGGCGCAACGAGGTAAACATAGTTGTTCACAATCTTGAAAACGCTGGTGATGGCAGCGAATGTCTCGTTGTAAACGTCCTCGTCGAGGATGATCTGAAGTTTTGTTTTGATCTGCTCCCAGAGCTTTTGGAATTCTTCCATCTCATACCTCACGCGTATCAATTACAATATATCACAGAAAGCGGCGAATCGTTCCCGCAAGTTTTCCACAAAAAATGTGGACAAATTCCCAGATTTGGCCATCGGTTTCCCCTCGAATGTGGAAAAAAATCGGCCAGGAAGGGCTCTTGAAACCACTTTTCCACAGAAATGAAAAACGATGTTTTCCACGGCGTTGTGGACAAGTGGAAAGAATAAAAAAACGGCGAAACAGCGCGCCCAACAGGCGGGGAGAAATATCCTAAAAAAAACAGGGAAATGATTCGAAAGAGTTTGGTGTTGACAGAATCGAAAAAATCACTTATAATGGTGTAGCATGGTTTTCGGAATCGTCCCAAGGAGGTGTTGAGTGTGAAAAAAACATATCAACCGAGCAAATTGAAAAGAGCCAGAACGCACGGGTTTTTACAGAGAATGTCGACCCCAACCGGCCGTACCATTCTTTCCAAACGTCGCGCCAAAGGCCGCAAATCGCTGACCGTCTCCGGTCGTTAATCACAACGATACACAAAACAGACAAACCAACTTGAAGCCACCGGAATAATTCGATTATTTGGGGGGCTTTTTTCTTTTCCGGGAAGGTGATGGCGTTGGATAAATCGTATCACGTCCGCAAGAACGCGGAAATCGAAACCATCATGAAGCGCAAAGACACCGTTGGCGATCAGTTCTTCGTCGTATACAGATTTGATAATCCCGCTTCATCGCACTTCCGTTTCGCCATCAGCGTTTCAAAAAAATACGGGAACGCCGTAGAACGGAACCGGATGCGGCGGCGTATTCGGGAAATCATCGGCAAAGAGCCGCTGAAGTCGGGAATTGATTTTTTCATCGTCGTCAAAACGGCGTCCTACCCGCTGCTTTTTGCGGAGATTGCCCTGGATTTACATAAACTATTCGCGCGAGCGAAAATAATAGAGGTATGAGTGAATGAAAAAAAATCGTTGGATCAAAATCGCATTGATGTTTGTGTTGTTTCTGGGACTGGCCTCCTGCGGAACCAAAACCGGCGTCGTTTCCTACGCCAACTATCAATCCATCGTCACCGTCGCGGATGCCACCGTCGACAATGATGCCACGACGTACAGCGGCGTCCTGAATCTGCTTGGCAATCCCACTACGTCCACCTATTTGGACGAAACCGATGATGGCCTCCTCACCTGGACCGAAGGCGAAATCGTCATCACGGTCACAATCGTCGACAACCAGGCTACGGCCAAAACCTCCGTCGGGCTTTACCAGGACATCTACCACACCCCGATCAGCAATTCGAACGACATCGGACTGTGGCAGAAAATCATCAAGTGGATCGGGTATTATACGTTCTACGCCACAAGCCTTTTCACCCTGCTGGATCACAATTATTACTGGATCGGGCTTTTGATCATGACCTTGACCATCCGTACCCTCGGTTGGCCGGTTTATGCCAAGAGCAATGACCTGACCCTGAAGATGCAGATGGCACAGCCGGAATTGGACAAAATACAGAACAAATACAAAGGCAAGAGCGACCAGGCGTCCCAGCAACGGATGCAGATGGAAACGATGGAAATCTACAAGCGGTACAAGATCAACTTCATGGGTTGCTTGATGCCGTTGCTGCAGATGCCGATCTTCATCGCGATGTATCAGGTCGTTCAACGGTTCCCGCTTACCGACACGGCCGTTTTCAACGGCGGCACGACGGTAGCCATGAACATTGATTTCCTTTGGACGAATCTGGGCAATACCGCCTGGCTTGCCAATTTGCCGCTCGCCATCGTCGTCGGCGCCACAATGTGGCTCAGCCAATGGCTGTCGCAGAAACGCACGAAGAAAAACCAACGCAATCCGCGTTATCAAAACGCCAAGGCGCAGCAAACCCAGAAGACGATGCAGTTCATGATGTATTTCATGATCGCCATGATGGCCTATATCGCCCTCGGCAACGCCGGTATCGCGTTCTACTGGATCATCGGCAACCTGTATCAGTTGCTTCAGAGCTATCTTGGGCAACGCAACATGAGCCTTCGCGAAGAAAAACTGCGGCAGCGCATGTGAGGAGAGGAATCCCATTATGAGATCGATCCGATTTGAAGCAAAAGCAATGAATGAAGCCACCATCAAATACGCCGCCGACGAACTCAAGGTCAACAAGGATTTCGTCGAACTGAACGTCGTCGAGGAAAAATTCGGCCTCCTGCGCCTGAACAAAACGTTCATCGTCGAAGCCACGATCAAGTTTGATGTCGTCCGCGACAGCATCGAATACCTTCAGAAGACGCTTGCGAACATGGAACTTGAAGCGCTCGTTGAAGCGAAGCTCGTCGCCGACCATGAAATCACCTTTGTCGTCAATACGAACGAAAACCCGATCTTGATCGGCAAGAACGGCAAAACCCTGGATGCGATTCAGACCTTGCTCAAGAATTACATCAATCTGTTCACCGACGAACATTATGTCGTCCTTGTCGATGTCGGCGGATACAAGGAACAACGGAAGAAACAACTGGAAATCCTGGCGACGAAAACCGCCAAGGAAGTCGCAAGGACCCGGGTCGAGGCAAGACTCGGCAAGATGAATGCCTATGAACGCCGCGTCATCCACACGAAGCTTGCCGACTGGCGGGATGTGACGACGGAATCCGAAGGCGAAGAGCCGAACCGCTGCGTCGTCATCAAACCGAAATCCAAGTAAGATGAAACTGGTCGTCGGGCTTGGCAATCCCGGCAAAGAATATGCCAAGTCGAAACACAACATCGGCTTCATGGTCCTTTCTTCCTACGCCGCCGCCAACAAACTTTCCTTCACCAAATCGATCAAATTTCACGGCGAACTCGTCAAGCTTTCCGACGCCGTACTGGTCAAGCCGAAAACATTCATGAACAATTCCGGATTATCCGTCCGGGCCGTCGCCGCCTATTACGGCATCAAGAACGAAGACATTCTCATCGTCTCTGACGACCTTGATCTTCCATTCGGAAAAATCCGGTTACGTGAACACGGCAGTGCCGGAGGACACAACGGACTGAAGTCGATCATCGATCATTTGCAGAGCAACGAGTTCAAACGGCTTCGCATCGGCATCGGTCGCGACGACGGGCAGGAAGTCGTCGATTACGTGCTTGACAGCTTCTCCAAAGTCCAAGCAAAAGAACTTTCCGATCTTATGATCACGGCATCGCAAATCATCGCCGCGTTTCTGGCAGGAGATTCTTTCGATGCCATCATGACAAGATTCAACTGAACGCGATTCTCTCCCTCGGACGCCCGCAAAAAACGGACGTCCTTTCATTATGTTGAATATGGCGCGAGGATGTGCGTGCGTAAGGCAGCGCTTTATAGTATAATGAATATGCCGGTTATTCCAATGGAATCAGCGAGACCGGACCGGTCCCGCGGACCGGGAACTTTCCAAACGGGGGAATCACGACATGACGAAAAGAACATTGATGATGTTCATCCTTCTCCTGACGGGCTTCGGGTTCTTTGCGTGCGAAAACGTGACGACGGCGGAAGTCACAACGACGACCGTGACGACGGTTCCGCCCGTCGATCTTGCGGGCGTCAATCCCGAAGCGGGAATCTACTATGAGATTTTCGTCCGCAGTTTCGCCGACAGTGACGGCGACGGTGTCGGAGACTTCAACGGGATAACCGCCAAACTTGGATATTTGCAGTCGCTTGGCATCAAGGGAATATGGCTGATGCCGATTCACCCGTCGCCCTCCTATCACGGATATGACGTCACCAATTATTATGCCGTCAATCCGGATTATGGCACGATGACCGATTTTGAAAATCTGATTGCGGCCGCGGACGAAGCCGGCATCCGGATCATGCTTGACATGCCCTTCAATCACACCTCGAGCCAGCATCCGTGGTTCCAGGCCGCGCTGGCGGGGGATGAATTATATCGGAATTACTATAACTTCATTCCGGCTTCGACCGATACCTCTTCGTTACTGGGCAGCTGGGGACAAGACATCTGGCATCCGGCGGGATCTTACCAATATTGCGGTTATTTTTCCAGTTCGATGCCCGATCTCAACTTCTTCAATTATGAATTGCAGTTACAGATTTTCGACATCGCTCAGTTTTGGGTCGACAAGGGCGTCAAGGGCTTTCGGCTTGATGCCGTCCACCATTACTATGGCGTCAACGAATATCCCGATCATGAATATGACTATACGCAAAACATCGTATTTCTTGCCGATCTGAAAGCCGCGATCGACGCTCGCGGCGAAGATATCTATGTAATCGGCGAAATTTATGAAGAATCTTTGTATCAGGTCGTCGCCGCCTATTTTGACGGGCTGGATTCGCCGCTTGATTTCCCGATCGCGGCCAAGATTCGCAATTCGGTGGTCCGGGACAATAATTTCGGATACGCCGCATCGCTTCAGGTCATCTACAATCTATACCGTACCTACAACGAGAACTTCATCAGCGCGCCTTTCATCGTCAATCACGACATGAACCGGCTGGCCACGCAGGTCAGCGGCAACATGATGACGATGAAGCTGGCGGCCGAGATGCTGCTCGTTCTTCCCGGAAACCCGATCATATACTACGGCGAAGAACTCGGCATGTACGGATCCAAAGCCGCCGGGCCCAACATCTGGGATGAAACGCGGCGGATGCCGTTCCTTTGGGGCGACGCAATGGCGACCGACTGGATCGTTTCTTCGAGCGCGACGCTGGCGTTTCTCGAAAGCGAAAACGCCGCTCTCGATACCGCCGAGATCCAGATCGAAGATCCGGAATCCTTGCTTTTCTTCTACGCTCAATTGCTAGCGCTTCGCAGCGAAAACATCGCCCTTGCCTATGGCAATGAATTCGTCGCTTATGATACCGGATCCACGTCCCTTCAGGGATTCTATCGGTCCTATACTTATGAAAACAGGCACCAAGAACTGCTCATACTGCATAATTTTTCTTCATCGGCGACGCCGATGATATCGCATCAGGGAACAGTGATCTACGTAACCGGCGCCGCCGATCCGACCGCCATCACGAGCATCCCACCCAAGTCGACGGTCATCATCGACGTGACGACGGCGGACTAGCAGAAAAGATTGAAGAATTGCAGGAGGAAAACACCATGTATGCACTCATAACCGGAGCGTCGAGCGGGATCGGCAAAGCGATCGCGCACGAACTTGCGTGCCGGAAGATCGATCTGATCGTCACGGCACGCCGCGTCGACGAACTTGAGCAGTTGAAAAAAGAACTTGAACCCGCCTTTGGCATCAAGGTCGTCGTGAAGCCATTTGATCTGTCCGTCCGGGAAAACTGTAGGGAACTCCATCGCCAATGTTTGGAGTATGATCCCAACATCGTCATCAACAACGCCGGATTTGGTCGCGTCGGAATGTTCACGGAATTGGATCTCGCCGGTGATTTGGCCATGATCGACACCAACATCATCGCCGTCCACATCTTGACGAAGCTGTTCGCAGGTTCGATGACGCAGGGGCGCATCCTGAACGTTTCAAGCATGGCCGGGTTTTTACCGACGCCTCGCCTGGCCGCCTATGCCGCGACCAAAAGCTATGTGTATGCGCTCAGCGTCGCCGTCGATTATGAATTGCGTCGCAGCGGCAGGCCCATCCGCGTTATGACGCTTTGTCCTGGACCGGTCGACACCGAATTTGGCGCCGTCGCCGGATCAGGGCAGGCATTCAAGGGCATCAGCGCCGAGCGCTGCGCAAGGATCGCCGTAAAGGGGCTGTTCCGGAATAAAGCGGTGATCATTCCGTCGGGGATCATGCGGTTCACGCGATTTGTTCTGCACTTTACGCCAAAAGCGTTCATCTTACCCGCATCCTATCATATTCAAAGCAAGAAGTGACGACGCCGGCATGACGCCGGCACAACGTCATCCGATATACCCCGGCGAGTCTTCATGACTCGCCATAACGTCGTGAGGTGAAGGCATGAAGCAAGCGCTGGAATGGTTGAAAAAGAATCCTGAATTCATCAAGATCAGACAAGCGGCGGCCCGGAAGACAAGTCGGGTTCTCGTCAATGAGCTGACCGAGGAAGGAATGGCGTTCCTGATTCTTTCGTTGTTCGCCGGAACGGATCGGCCAGTCGTCGTCTGCGCGCCGAATCTGTATAAGGCGCAATTGCTGTATGATAAGCTGAGCATGGCCGTCGGCGATGAATCGCTCGCCTTTTTTCCTCAGGACGAATTCATCACGAGCGAGATGCTCGTCAGTTCGAACGAGTTCAAGATGGAACGGATCAACACGATCCGCGACATCCTCGCCGGCAAGCGGCAGATCGTCGTAACCCACACGGCGGGACTGGTGAAGCCGCAGATGCCGAAGACCGCCTGGCAGAAGGCCGCGCTTACATTCAAAAGCGGCGAAGAACACGATCTAAAAAGCCTTTTGAACCGACTTGTCGAATACGGATACAAACGCGAATACACCGTCGAAAAACCCGGCGATTTCAGCCTCCGCGGCGGGATTTTCGATATCTTTCCTCTCAATCAGCCAAAACCGTTCCGGCTTGATTTTTTCGGCGACACCCTGGAAAGAATCAAGATCTTCGACATCGAATCGCAACGGTCAACCGGAGCGGTCGACACGTTCACGGCAATGCCGATGTACGAGTTTTTCTATGATGACGACGCCGCTGATAAACTGCTTGCCTTCATTGATGCCAAAGTAGCCGAACGACCGTTCTCTCCCCCGGCTATGGA
>CAZFHR010000003.1:0-28254 GCA_964519115.1 uncultured Candidatus Izemoplasmatales bacterium | reverse complement strand
CAAACAAAAAGTACCCGATTAAGTTCAATCGGATACTTTGTCTACACTCTGAAACGCACCCGCAGGTGCGTTTTTTTTACGCTTCGTGAACGATTTCACCATCGACGATGACGCACGCCGTTTTCGTCAGATAATGGAGCGGGTGGCCATTCCAGATGACGATATCCGCATCTTTTCCGGGTTCGATCGATCCGACGCGGTCGGCGACCCCGATGATCTTCGCAGCTTCGATCGTGACCGCCCGAAGCGCCGAAAGTTCGTCGAGCCCTTCGCGGACGAAGATGCCGACCTGGGTGAGGGCATTGGCAAGATGGATGACCGGATGATCGGTCATGATCGCGAAAGAAACGCCGCCGTCCTTCAGGATTTTCGCGGCTCCGAAGGTCTTGTTCCGCAACTCGTATTTCGATTTGGAGCCAAGCGTCGGCCCGATGATGACCCGCTGATGATGCCGGTTCAGGTAGTCGACGATCAGGTGACCTTCGGTCGCGTGTTCGATCGTCGCCTTCAGACCGAATTCTTCGATGATCCGGATCGCAGTGACGATATCGTCCTGCTGATGGGCGTGGATTTTTACTGGCAGGCCGTCAAAGACGCGGGCGAGCGATTCCCACTTGAGGTTGAATTCGGGTTTCACCGCATCCGGCTTCGTCTGGACGTCGAGGGCATATTTATCCTGTTTTGCTTTGTATTCGCGGGCCTTGATCAAAGCGTCGCGCATCAGCGCGGCCGATCCCATCCGCGTCGTCGGCGTTTGACCTTTACCATTGTAGACGCGTTTCGGGTTTTCACCCAAAGCCATCTTCATCGCCGATTCGGGAACGAGGACCATGTCGTCGATCGTTTGTCCTTTGGTCTTCATGATGCAGAATGTGCCGCCGATGACGTTGCCGCTTCCGGGGCCGGTCGAGACCGTCGTCACGCCGGCTTCGAGCGCTTCGCGGAACGCGACGTCCTGGGGTTTGACGGCGTCGATGGCACGGAGTTCCGGAAAAATCGGATTGGTCATTTCGTTGCCATCGGCACCTTCGAAGCCAATCGCTTCCTCAAACAGGCCGATATGGCAGTGGGCATCGACGATACCGGGGGTCACGAAACGGCCAGCGGCGTCAATCACTTTCGCTCCGGGAGGTACCAGCGATCCGGGAGCGCCGATGGCGGTGATTTTTTTGTCTTCGATGAGGATGTCGGCAGGTTCGTAGTTCTGGTCGGCCATGCCGAGGAGGTTTGCGTTCTTGATCAGGATCATCATTGGATTTCCTCTCTATTTGGATAGTCGTCAAAGCCGATTACGAGACCGGCGAGAACCGCGGCGCCCGAAAGTAACGCTTCTTCGTCGATGTTGAAACGCGGATGGTGCAGGCTCAGGCTGGTGGCTTCGTCTTTCGCAACGCCGAGCCATCCCATGCAGCCGGTGCGATGGCGGATGTATTTCGAGAAATCCTCGGCGCCCATCGACGCTTTGGCAATCATGGCAAACCGGTCGGCGCCGACGACCTGTTCGGCAATCTTCTGAAAATACCGGGACGGCACTTCCGCATTGACGACCGGGTCATAGCCGCAAAGATATTCGTACTCATAACTGCCGCCGCGCATCGTCGTGACCGATTTCACGACGGTTTCGATGCCAGCCGAGAGCAGCGAGCGCGTCGCTTCGTTGAATGTCCGAACCGTGCCTTCAAGATAGGCCGTCGATGGGATGATATTGTGGGTCGTCCCGGCATGGACCTGAGCGATCGTCAGAACGGCGTTTTCCATCGGATCGAGAACGCGGGAAACCAAGGCCTGAAGCGCCACCACCACTTCCGCCTGCATCAGAATCGGATCGATGCCAAGATGTGGATAGGCGGCGTGCGCCCCTTTGCCTTTCAATATGATTTCGATCGTATCGGCGGCAGCCATTGCTTCACCCGGTTTCAGGGCGATCACACCAGATGGAAATGCCGGACTGACGTGCAGGGCATAGAAGACATCGACATCGTCGACGAGTCCGGAACGGACGATTCCCTCCGCACCGCCGGGAGATGGTCCTTCTTCCGCTTCCTGAAACAGCAGTTTGACGGTTCCGTGCCACGCTTCCGGATGATCCTTCAGATATCGCCCCGCTGTCAGAAGCATCGCCGTATGGGCGTCATGACCACAGGCGTGCATCTTCCCCGGGGTTTGCGAACACCACGGCAGTTCGGTGTTTTCTTCCGTCAGGGGCAGGGCATCCATGTCGGCACGCAGACCGATCACAGGGCCGGTTCCGTTGACAATGACGCCGACAAGCGAATTGACGCCGACATGTTCATGGACGATCATGCCGGCGTCACGGAGCGCACCGGCGACATGATCGTGCGTCAGCACGAGATTGAATCCCGTTTCCGGATGCATGTGCAAATGGCGGCGGAATTCGATCATAAACGCTTCATACGGTTTCAGATCTGCTGGATGGATCAAAGCCATCATCTCCATTCATATAGAAACCCGATCCGGACGCCCTTTTCTTGGGTGTGGACAAGGATTTGCTCACGGAGTTCATTGTAATAAGTAGCATTTCCGGCTTCAAAAATCGCTTTGTATTCCGCCATCCGCTCCGGATGGTGCCGCAGAATGTAGCGGAACACAGACAGTTTGTTTTCAGGATTTTTCAGGTTAAGGCCGTCGAACAGCATGTAATCGACGTACGGCGCGACTTGATCGATGATCGCCAGAGGTTCGGAAATGTACGGAAAAATCGGCGCGACGAACACATAGGTGCTGATTCCAGCGGCCTTCAGCTGCTTCAATGCGGCGATCCGTTCCGATGGTCGGCTGGCCCCCGGTTCAATGATTTTGGCCGCTTCATCGAGAAAGGAAATGGAAAAGCCGATTTCAAGGGAACGCATCTGCACGAACAGATCGAGGTCGCGGACGACAAGCGCCGATTTCGTTAGTATGGAAACCGTCAGTTCGCTTTCCTTGATCGCATCGAAAATGGAACGCGTCAGTCGTTCCTTGGCTTCGACTGGCTGATAACAATCGGTCGCCGAGGAAAAGAAAATGGATTTCCGGCCGGTATTCCGGGGAATGTCGAAATTCGGGTAGGATTTGATTTCCACATACGTTCCCCACGGTTCGGGACGCGGCGGCTGGTCGCCAAGCGTCTTTGCATAGCAATACAGGCAGGCGTGGGCGCAGCCGATGTAGGGATTGCACGTCAGATCATGGCTGCCGATCCGCGTCGGCGTCATGAAATGTTTGGCCGACGTGCGGCGGATTTCAGGCACGGATGTTCTTCGCTCCGAAACGGACGATCTGCAACGAACCGAACAATCCGACAGTCAAAACGACGATGCCAAACACGGCATCCCACGGCCGGGCCGACAGGTATTGCCACAGGTGCGTGTAGACTGGGGTCTGTTCGATGAACGATCCGGCGGTGTCCGGATCGCGGATCCAAAGCAAAAGGATGATCGCCGAGGCAATGACAAACCCGATGATCGCCAAGTAACTTTGAACCGGGAACCGCCGAAGCAGGTTTTCGAGCAATTTGGAAATGGCGATGACGCCCACGACGGCGCCGATGGCAAACGGCACCATTACGGTGACGTTGTATCCGAGGGCGCTGATGTCCGTCAGATTGCCGGCGACATTCGAAACGATCGCCGTATAATAGCCGAGGATGAGCAGGAGGGCAGAACCCGAGATGCCGGGCACGATCATCGTCATCGCGGAAGCGACACCGAGAAAGAACAGGATGACATAGGTGGTCCACTGATCGAGCGCGAAATAATCGACGCCGTTGTGACCGGCAAACACCTGAAAAGCCGCCATGGCGATGATGAACAGGACCGCTCCGAACGCCGCAGCGGCACCGGATTTGGGAATGGTGCGGCCTTTGACGTTGTTCTTGATGAGGCTAGGAACGCCGCCCAGGGTCATGCCGATGAAAAACATGATCGTGATGAGCGAATTGGCTCTGAGCGCCATTCCCATCAACTTCGAAAATAGGACGATGCCGAGGATAAGACCGATCCCGAGTGGCAGCAGATAGGTAAAACTCTTTTTGAAGTTTTTGAAAATGCTGCTGATCGCGTTGACCATTTTGTCGAACACGCCGAGATAGACGGCAAAGGTTCCGCCGCTGCATCCTGGAATCGTGAAGGAAAAGCCGATGATGAAGCCTTTGATGAGCAGAATCGGGAACATGGTTTCCTCCTACGCCGCAAACACGGCGTCGCCGATCAGATCGTATCCGAAAACGGCAGTGATTTTCACGTCAACGACATCACCGAGCGCCAACGTCTGTGACGATTGGAAAACCAGGGATCCGTCAATGTCATCCGGAGCGAATGCCCAGCTCCGGCCATAATAAAAACGCGATTGCGGGTCGTAGGCTTCGACAATCGTCGCATGAATCCGGCCGATCTGGGCCAGATTCTTTTTCTTGACGATCCGCTTCTGCAGTTTCATCACCGTATCGAGGCGTTCGTTTTTTACGGATTCGGCGATTTGGTCCGGCATGGCATAGGCGGGTGTATCCTCTTCGCGGGAATAGGCGAACACGCCCAACCGATCGAATCCGACGGCTTCAACGAATGCCAGCAATTGCTGGAAATCGGCAGCGGTCTCGCCGGGGAACCCAACGATGAGGGTCGTCCGGAGCACCGCTTCCGGCATCAATTTCCGGATTTTAACGAACAGTGCGAGCAGGAACTCTGAAGAGCCGCGACGGTTCATCCGTTGCAGCACGACATCGGCGGCGTGTTGGACTGGAATGTCGAAATACGGCGCGATTTTGGCTTCCCGGGATATCGTCACCAACAATTCATCGGTGATTTCGTCGGGATACAGATAGAGGACGCGGATGATCCGGAGGTTTTCGATCGCGGCCAGTCTTGAGAGCAGCGCAGGCAATAATCCGGCGCCGTCGGCCGTCAGGTCAGTTCCGTACCGGGTCGTATCCTGACTGATGAGATTGAGTTCCTTGGCGCCGTTGCGGACGAGTCCTTCTGCTTCGGAGACGATGTCGGCGAACGGACGGCTGGAAAAATTACCGCGGATCAACGGAATGGCGCAATAGGTGCATCGGTTGTTGCACCCGTCGGATAATTTCAGATAGGGTGTGACCGGAGATGTCGCGAGATAGCGGTTCTGGTAATCGAATGGACCGAATTTCAGGTTTTCACGGCGGAATGTATCGGCGAGGATGGCCCCGATCCGGGGATATTCGCGGACCGTTATGATCCGGTCAATGGCCGGTAACTCGGCTTTTAGCCGATCGGCGTATCGCTGGGCATAACAGCCGCAGACGATGAGCTTTTTGCCATAAGACGCCATTTCAACGATGGTCTGCAGGCTTTCCGCTTTCGCCGATTCGATGAAACCGCAGGTGTTGACGATGATCGCGTCGCTTTCGGCCGGATCCTGGACGATGCTGACGCCGGCGGCGGTAAGAACGCCCATGATCAGTTCCGAATCGACTAGATTTTTTGCACATCCAAGCGAAACGAGCCCGACCTTCATGTGTGGTCGTTCCCTTCGATGTAAGCCACGATCAGTTCGGCGTGGCCAATGACGTTGATTTCATTTACGGTCGCCGGGATCATCAAGGCATCGCCTTTTTTCACGAGCCGGCGGTTGAGGTTCGCCTCACCTTCGACAACGACTGCTGTAAACCACCGATGGCGAAGATTGTGGAAGCGGATCGAACCTCTAGCCGACCATTTTTCCACCGTGAAGTAGGGGGTTGAGATCATTTTGGCAATACCGAACCCTGCAGCAAAGTTCTTGATCTCGACTGGTTTGGCCGGTACGTTAGCCACGGCGATGCCCTGTTCCAGATGTAGTTGGCGGGGCTGGCCAAAACTGTCGCGACGATTGTAATCGAAGATCCGGTAGGTGACGTCGCTCGACTGTTGCGTTTCGAGAATAACGATGCCCTTGCCGATTGCATGGATCGTTCCAGCCGGAATATAGACGAAATCGCCTTTGGTCACGGCGACATGGGTCAACAATCGGTCGAGATCACCGGTATCGGCAGCCGCTTTCAGTTCCTCGCGGCTGATGGCATGGTGCCCGATGACCAATTCGGCATCTGGTTCGGCATCCATGATATACCAGCATTCGTTTTTTCCGGACTGATTCTCGTTGATGTGGGCGTATCCATCGTCCGGATGAACCTGAACCGACAACCGATCAGCGGCATCGATGATCTTGACGAGAAGCGGGAAGGTCCCTTCGGCATGGGGAAAAAAGGCGGGTTCGGTTTGATCGAGTTCGGTGACATTTCGTCCCGTGAACGGTCCATCCCGGACGACCGATTCACTGCCCGGAATCGCTGAAATCAGCCATGCTTCTCCGACCGCTCCTTCCGGAACGCCTGAACCATAGATCTGATGAATGGTATTCCCGCCCCAGATGCGGTGCTTGAAGACCGGTTGCAACAAGATGACGTCCTGATTCGGCATGCTGATTCCCCGCTTTCAATCTCCCTTTTATTATACATTTTCCCGGCATAAAAACCAAGAAAAAAGAGGATTTACATCCTCTTCTCAAGCGATGGGGTTGACGAACTGGCTATTGTACAGTTCAGCATAAACCCCGCCTTTTTCGAGCAGATCGCGGTGCGAACCCTGTTCAACGATCCTGCCGTTGTCCATGACAAGGATGACCGAAGCGTTTTTAATCGTCGAGAGTCGATGGGCGATGACGAAGCTTGTCCGGTTCTGCATCATGAATTTCATCGCATTCTGGATATAAGCTTCCGTCCGCGTATCGACCGAAGATGTGGCTTCGTCCAAAATCAGGATCTTCGGATCCGCCAGAATGGCTCGGGCGATCGTCAACAACTGTTTTTGACCCTGGCTGATGTTCGCCGCATCCTCGTTTAGCACCGTATCATACCCCTGGGGCATCGTTTCGATGAAGTGGTCGACGTGGGCTTGACGACAGGCATCGATGACGTCCTCCAAGGTGGCATTGTCCTTGCCATAGGCGACGTTGTCGCGGATGGAGCCGGCGAAAAGCCAGGTATCCTGTAAAACCATACCAAACAACCGGCGCAGGGTTGTTCGCGGCACATCGGAATAGTCGACGCCGTCAATTGTTATTTTGCCCTTTTGAATGTCGTAGAAACGCATCATCAGATTGACGATTGTCGTCTTCCCGGCGCCCGTCGGTCCGACGATGGCGATCTGTCGGCCTGGTTCAACGTGCAGATTAAGATCCTTGATCAGTTCCCGTTTGGGATCATAGGTGAATTCGACATCATGAAACACGACTTCCCCCACCAATGTCGTGGCGTCAATCTCCGCTTCGTCGCGATCAGGGGTCTCTTCCGGTGCGTCGAGGAATTCGAACACCCGTTCGGCGCCGGCAATCGTCGATTGCAGCGTGCTCAGCAGGCCGGCGATGTTCAAAATCGGATTGACAAAGGAACGCTGATAGCCGACGAAAATCGTGATGTCACCAATCATGATCGGCTGGGGTGCGCCGGTCAAGGCGCCACCGACGACGACCACGGCAACATAGGCGAGATTGGAAATGAACTCCATGATCGGCCGGACCAGGCCGGAAATGAACTGGGCTTTCTGGGCGTTCGTCGTGAGATCTTCGTTAATCGTCGCGAATTCGGCATAGGAATCCTGTTCTTTGCCAAAGAGTTTGACGACTTTTTGGGCACTGAACATTTCCTCGATGTAACCATTCAAGTTACCGAGTTCGCGCTGTTGGGTAATGAATTTGCTCTGGGACTTCTTGGCGATGGTGGATGTCGCCAAAATATAGAGCGGCAAAGCGACGAGGGCGATCAGCGTCATCTGCCAGGAAATCCGAAACATCATGACGAGAACGCCGATGATCATGAAGAAACTGGTGATGATATAAATGAGGCTTTGTTGCAAGGCACCGGAAACCGCCTCGACATCGTTGGAAAAAACCGAGAGGATGTTCCCTGTCGAGGACTCATCGAAGAAACGGATCGGCAGGCGTTCCATTTTATCGCGGAGTTGTTCGCGCATCGTCCGGCCGACGACGTTGGATACATGATTGCCAAGAAGCGAAGATATGAGATCAAACAAGAAGCGGATGACGTAGAGCGACATCAAGAGGAAGACGAAGGTCCGGATCGTTCCGGCAGAATCGGTGGGAGCTGAACCAGTGATGGTTTCCTGAAGATGGTTGATGACGCGGCGAAGGAAATCCGGAGCGATGACGCCGATGAGGGTCACGAAAACGGAAAATAGGGTCATCAAAGCGATTTTTGCCAAATGCGGTCGCAGGTAACGGATCAATCGACGGGCGGTTTTTTTGAACTCTTTCGGTTTTTCGCTCGGAGCCCCGATGACGCCGGGTCCCATCCGGGCGCCACCATCGTCCGTTTCGGTACGACGGTTGCGATTGTATCGTTTCGGTTGTTGAGTGCTCATGCGAGTTCCGCCTCCGAAAGCTGCGACAATGCGATTTCCCGATAAACGGCGCAATCGCGCATCAGTTTTTTGTGATTGTCATTGCCAACGACCCGGCCGTCCTGAAGCACGACGATCCGATCGGCATCCATGATCGTTCCGATCCGCTGGGCAACGATGAGAACGGTCGCCGTTTTCGTGATCGGTTTCAAATCTTTTCGCAGTTTCGCATCGGTCTTGAAGTCAAGCGCGGAGAAACTATCGTCAAACACGTAGATTTTCGGGCGACGGACAATGGCCCGGGCAATCGAAATGCGCTGTTTTTGGCCGCCCGAGTAATTGACGCCACCCTGTTCGACGGGATGGTCGTAGCGATCCTCGTAGGTTTCAATGAATTCGGACCCCTGGGCGATCTTCGCGGCGGTGGCGATTTCTTCCTCGGTCGCATCCGGATTGCCATAACCGATATTTTCACCAATCGTCCCGGTGAACAGCGTTGCGGTCTGCGGCACGAATCCGATCAGTGAACGGAGTTTTTTGAAACGGATCTCCCGGACATTCACGCCATCGATCGTCACGGCGCCTTCCGTCACATCAAACAACCGGGGGATCATGTTGATGACCGTCGATTTCCCGGAGCCAGTGGACCCGATGATGGCGACGGTTTCGCCGGGATTGGCGGTGAAGGAAATCTTCTCAAGAACGTTCTTCTCCGCATCGGCGAACTTGAATGAAACATTTTCGAAACGGATTTGTCCTTTGAAATCATGTTCGTCATAACGGTCGTCGGCCTCATCCTTGACGGTAATCGGCGTTTCCAACACTTCCGTAATGCGTTTCCCGGAGACTTCGGCACGGGGATAATTGATGAACGTGATCGTCAGCATGATGATGCTCATCATGATCATCGTCACGTACTGGATGACGGCATACAGGTTGCCGAGTTCGGTGAAATCGGCGTTCACAACCGCCCCCTGAGCCGTAATCCCGATGTAGGCGATCACGACGACGCCAAACACGACCAAGTTGAACAACAGGTTGATCATCGGATTGAGGAAAGACATGATCCGCCCCGCCTTCAATCCGGTATCAGTCAAATCGGCATTGGCTTCCTTGAAGCGCTTGACTTCCTTGTCGCCACGCCCGAAAGCGCGGATGACGCGGATGCCGCTCATGCTTTCCCGGCCGATCAGCGTGACTTTGTCGATCTTCTTCTGCATGATCTTGAAATACGGAATCACGAGGATGAACGTCACGATGACGAGAATCACAAGGGCGGGAATCCCGATGATCAGAATCTGCGAAAGTGAAGGACTCTTGCGGATGCTCAGGACGATGCCGCCGATCATCATGATCGGAATCGTCAAAATCATCCGGAAGCTCGTGATCGTATGCACCTGGACCTGCTGAACATCATTCGTCGACCGCGTGATCAGCGTCGATGTCCCGAATTTATCGGCTTCCGCCAGGGAATAGGCATTGACTTTCTTAAAGATGTCTTTGCGGATGTCGCGGCTGAACCGGGTCGATACCGTGCTTGAAAAATAAGATGTCCCGACCATCGCGATCGCCGATGCGAGCGTTACACCCAGCATCAGTCCGCCATACTTGAAGATGACGGCATAGTCGACCCCCGTCGTCGTGATGCCCCGAGTGATGATCTCGCTTGTGTAATTGGGGAGCAGCAATTGCCCGACCGACTGCAAAGCGACAAGAATGATCATCATCAGAACACCAAACCAGTAAGGTGCAAGATATTTGAACAGTTTTTTCATGAGCGCTTCTCCTCTTCGAAGTAGTTTTTGATTTTCAGGTACATTTTTTTTGTCAGGGCGTTCAGCGTCGCGATTTCACCGGCAGTCAATGCCGATGCGAGCAGGCTGTCCCATTCTTCGACCGCTCTAGCAACCGCTTCGCCGGCCTTTGATCCGGCTTCGGTGGCTTCCAGGACAAATCCCCGTTGATCGGCGCAATCGATCGTTTTATCTACGAGTCCGCATTGACTCAAGCGCATGATGGCACGGGTGGCCTGTGATTTATGGAAGGGCGCATCTTCGACGACGACGTTCATTTTGACCGGTCCGGAGTGGACAATCTTCAGCAGATAAAATCCTGGTGATCCTGCCAGTCCGAATCCCGTCAGACGTTCATCAAGAAAACGGGTGTGGTATTTATGAAGCAGGTGTTCGTATTCGTTAAGCATGGTAATTCCTTCTTTCTTGTTGTCTAGTATATGAGATATTAGTTGCATTGTCAACTAGTAAAGGTAAAAACAGACTGTCGAACCAATAAAAAACCCGTCGGATCACAGACCGTCCGGCGGGCTTTATTGAACAAGGTAGAGAATGCCGATGCAGCCTTCGCCGCAATGAGAAGAAATGACACATCCTGCATCCGTTTCATAGATGTTGCGAATCGGCACGGCATTGGTTATTCTGGCGCGGAGATAGTCAGCGGAATCGTAAGCAAGCGAGTGCGTGATCATCAGGAATTCGTCATCCAGTTGATCTTTCACTTCCATCATTTCGCCAATGAGGATATCAAGTCCGACCTGAATCCGACCATGAGGTTTCTTCCCGACATGCATGAGACCATCCTTGACTTTGATGATCGGTTTGATCTTGAGCAGAGTGCCCATCAAGGCGGCGACGCCGCTACAGCGGCCGCCCCTGTACAGATATTCCATCGTATTGATGACGAACTGGGTACGGACTTTGGGAATCAGCGCCGTAATCTTGGTTTTGATCGTTTCGATCGAATCACCGGCATCCCGGAATGCCGCCGCTTTAAGAAGGAGCAGTCCGGATCCTGAAGACAGGTTGCCAGAATCAATCAGATGGATCTTATCCGAACCGAGATCCAGCTTTGCCGCCACGGCGCTTTGATAGGTGGCGGAAAAATGGGAACCAAGGCCGATGTAGAGGACATCCAATCCCGCTTCCGTGTATTTCTTGAAGAGATCGAGGAACGCGCCGGGCGATGCCGCCGCGGTTTTCGGCAAGAATCCGACTTCTTTGACTTTTCTGTACATTTCCGGGACGGTCAGGTTCACGCCGTCAAGAAAGGATTCTTCGCGAAAATTGACGAAAAGCGGAACGATGTCGATGTCGTGGCGTGTCAACAGATCTTTGGTCAAATCACATGTGCTGTCGGAAATCAGTTTTATTTTGGCCATCACGTCAATTCTCCCATTCGCAAGAATTATATAAAAATCTCGCGCAAAAGTAAAGAAACGGCCGTCCTTTTACACAAATTCCGCATTTATGCGGAGATGGTCCTGGACCTTTCCAAACGGGCTGGGGAATGGTATAATAAAATAGAGGTGATTCCGATGAATGTCATTTCCCGCGACCGTCTGGTCGTTGAGGTTTCCCGCATGATCATCGAGGCCAACATCGATCTCGATTCCAAGACCGTAGCATGCCTACGCAAAGCCATCATCCAGGAGCGAAACCCGCTCGCCCGGGATATCTTAGATGAGATTGTGTTGAATCAGGAAATCGCCAGAAATGAGCGCATTCCCATTTGTCAGGATACCGGCATCGCCGTTTTTTTCATTGACCTCGGCAATGAAGTTCATCTCACTTTCGATCTTCAGGAAGCGTTGAACGAAGCTGTCGCGAAAGCCTATGGCGAAGGCTATCTCCGAAAATCAATCGTCCGGCATCCGCTGGATCGCGTCAATACCAAAGACAACACTCCGGCTGTCGTTCACGTCAGACCGGTGATCGGTGATCGGTTGATCATCCGCTTCGCCCCCAAAGGTGCCGGCAGCGAGAATATGAGTAGGATCAAGATGCTTACTCCTGCCGACGGTTTTGACGGCATCATCCGTTTCGTCATCGAAACCATCAAGGACGCCGGTGGGAAACCTTGTCCGCCGCTGATTCTTGGCATCGGCATCGGTGGCACCTTCGAAAAAGCCGCTTTGATCGCCAAGGAAGCGTTACTCCGCGATCTTGAGGGCGAAGCAGAAAATCCATTCGATCGGGATCTCGAAAGGGCGATTCGGACCGCGGTCAACGCAACTGATGTCGGCCCGATGGGACTTCGGGGCGACACGACCTGTCTTGCTGTCAAGGTGAATTCCTATCCTTGTCACATGGCTTCGCTGCCGGTAGCCGTAAATATCCAGTGCCATGCATCCCGGCATAAAGAAATCGAGTTGTAGGAGGATGTCATGGTGAAACTTAGTACTCCGATCAGTGATTCCACCCGCCGCTCGCTTCGCGCTGGCGACCGCGTAACGATTTCCGGCACGATCTATACCGGCCGCGACGCTGCTCATCAGTTGATGGTACAGACCACCAGGGACAATGGTGCTCTTCCTTTCGAATTTGACGGTGCCCTCATCTATTATACCGGTCCAACACCCGCTAAACCGGGAATGGCCATCGGTGCCTGTGGACCGACGTCTAGCTATCGGATGGACAAATACAGTCTCGAGCTGATGCCGCTCGGATTGAAAATTATGCTGGGCAAGGGTCCGCGCGGAAAAGAATTCCGCGCTGCGCTCCATGCCAATGATGCCGTCTATCTCGTCGTAACCGGTGGTATCGGCGCCTTGCTTTCGCAACGAGTCAAGACCGCCGAAATCATCGCTTATGAACATCTCGGCGCCGAGGCCGTGTATCGTCTGGAAGTCATCGATTTTCCCGCCACGGTGGCCTATGACGCCCTTGGCAACGACTTGTTTGAAGATCGTCAGACTTGATCAAAAATTCCTTCCCATCATGAAAAATCCCGATCGGATTCCGATCGGGATTTCTATTAGTAGGCTTTCGCGAAGAGAACGACTTTCGTGGCGGGACGCCCGCAGATGGGGCATACCGGGCCGATCGGCGTCTGATCGAAGGGCAGGCACCGGGCCGTGGCGGTCGTATCTTCCTTGACCTTGTTTTCACAGGCGACGTCGCCACACCACATCATTTTGACATAGCCGGGCTGATTGCCGATCAAATCCTTGAAGGCTTCGTAGGTAAATGCCGAACGGGTATTCGCGCCAATATTGGCGAGAGCTTTCGCATACATTTCGTCGTGAATCGACTTCATCAGATCGACGACGGTGGTTGCGATGACGTCCAGTTTGACGCGCTGTTTGCTCCCGTCGAGACGCTTCGCGACGACGCATTCGCCAGCGGCGAGATCGCGGGGACCGATTTCGATGCGAACGGGGACACCCTTCATCTCGTATTCGCTGAACTTCCATCCCGGCGACTTGTCCGAATCATCGATTTTGACGCGGATACCGGCGGCTTCAAGCGACATGCGAAGGTTTTGCGCGGCTTGAGCGATTTCCGGTTTTTGACCCATGATCGGGATGATGATTGCCTGGATGGGTGCCACATAAGGGGGGAGAACAAGCCCGGAATCGTCACCGTGGACCATGATGACGGCGCCGATCAGGCGGGTCGAAAGGCCCCAGGAAGTCTGGTATACGGGTTTGAGGACGCCATCCCGATCTTGAAACGTGATGTTGAAATGTTTGGCGAAGCCGGTGCCAAAATAATGGGTCGTTCCGCTCTGCAGGGCTTTGCCATCATGCATGAGCGCTTCGATCGTATAGGTTTCTTCCGCACCGGCGAATTTTTCCTTGTCGGTTTTTTGACCGGTGATGAACGGAATCGCCAACAGGTTCTTGCCACAATCGCGATAGATGTCGAGCATGCCGAGAACTTCTTCCCGGGCTTCCTTTTCGGTAGCATGGACCGTATGGCCCTCTTGCCAGAGAAATTCGCATCCGCGTAGGAACGGCCGCGTTGTTTTTTCCCAACGGACGACGGAACACCACTGATTGTATTTTTTCGGCAGATCGCGGTAGGAAGAGATGATTTTCGCATAATGATCGCAGAAAAGGACTTCCGACGTCGGCCGGATGATGAGCCGTTCGGTCAGTTCTTCTTTGCCGCCAATGGTAACGATCGCCGTTTCCGGGGCGAAACCGGCGACGTGATCCGCTTCCTTCATGAAGAGGGACTCGGGAATGACAAGCGGCATATACACGTTTTCATGTCCCGTCCGCCGGAAATCCGCATCCAGATGTTTCTGGATGTTCTCCCAAAGGGCGTAGCCGTAGGGTCGATAGATGATGAATCCTTTCGCATCGGTGTAGTCCATCAGTTCCGCTTTACGACAGACGTCGGTATACCATTGTGCAAAGTCTTCGTCGCGGCCCGTGATCGCTTTGACCAGTTTGTCTTTGTTGTTGTCCATGTTTATGCACCTCATAGTTCAGTAAACCATTATATCATACAGGGGGTGGCAAAGCCACCGGAAAAAAACAGATACGCTGTCATTTCCGCCCGAAAGCGGCATTGACGAAGGCAGAAAATCGATCGTTAGCATCGGTTTTGAAGACGCCGCAATCTTCGAGTACATTCTCAAAAATGCGACCGACTTCGTCTTGCAGGCGGACATCGGGATCGGTTTTGCCAAATCCGCTGTTGCGGAGCGAATCAATCCAGAGAAGATGTTTTTCCAGGTCGGGATAGGATTTTGGATCTTCGTTGTCGATCAGACAGCGCTTGATCAGGTCGAGTTCGGATTTCAGGCGTCCGGGCAGGACGGCGAGGCCCATGACTTCAATCAGGCCGATATTTTCCTTTTTGACATGGAACCATTCTTCGCGCGGATGAAAGAGACCATACGGTCGTTCGGGCGTCGTCCGGTTATTCCGGAGAACGACATAGAACATATAGTCGTCGTCAAACATGTTGACGATCGGCGTAATCGTATTATGTGGCCCGTCGTCCGTTTCCGCCAGAATGTCGAGGTCCGGTGCGGAATAGACTTTCCAGGCTTCAAACAGCCGATTGACGGCCGCAAGCACATGCGGACGGGAGTGACCGGATATGCGGACAACCGACAACGGCCAATCGAGCAGGTCGACCGTCGTGCCTTTGTAGTGGAAGGAAGATAGCGTCCGGGCGTATTCGATCGGGAACGGATGAACGCCGCCTTGAAAATGATAGTGGGCAAGAATCGAACCGCCGACGATGGGCAGACCGGCATTCGATCCGATCAGGTAATGTGGAAACTGATCGACGAAATCAAGCAACTCGATAAACGTCGTCGCATCGACTCGCATCGGAATGTGTTCTTTACGGAGAATGATGCAGTGTTCATTGAAATAAGCATACGGAGAATATTGGAATCCCCAGGCGTCCGGTTCGCCGTTCAGCATGATTGACACGACCCGGTGGTTGGAACGCGGGGCTTTATCGAGCGTGCCGTAGTACCCGACGTTTTCCATGCACAGAGCGCATTTCGGATAACCTTCGCTCTCGTGTTGTTTGGACAGCGCGATCAGTTTCGGATCCTTTTCCGGTTTCGATAGGTTGATCGTGATTTCCAATGGTGCATATTTGCCTTCATAGACATAGTTGATGTTCTTCTTGATCCGCTCCGTCTTGATGTAATTAGTCGCTTGCGACAGATGGTAGAAGTACTCGGTCGCTGCGACCGGATCAGCGCGAAACAGGGATGTGAATCGCCGATTGAGCTCGGAAGGGCGGGGTAAAAACAGATCCATGACCTTCGCTTCGAAGTTGTCGCGGAGCGGTTCGACGTCGGCTTCGATCAGTCCTTGCTTGACGGCATGGTCGAGCAGGTCAGCCATCACAGCGAAGAAATCGACTTTTTCCGTCACTTCTTCCTCGACCCAGACGTCGATGCCAAACAGGTGAATCAAGGCGTTGGTCACATATTCGTGATCGTCGGTGTCGAGCAGACGCTCGTCATAGGCATATCGGATCAGTTCGTTCAACAGCCGGCCGACGGTCTTCATCGACGGTACCCCTCGGGGTGGCGCAGATGATAGGCCCAGGCGGATCCGATGATGGCTTCGATGCTCATAGTCGGTTTCCAGCCGAGGATGGTTCCGGCTTTCCGGTTCGATGCCACGAGCTGATCGGGATCGCCGGCGCGGCGGGGTCCGAATTCGAGCGGGATCGGATGGCCGGTCACCCGGCGGGCGGCGGCGATGATTTCAAGATTGGAGTAGCCGGTGTTCGTTCCCAGATTGAACACGTCGGAGGCATGACCCGACGAAAGAAAACCGAGGGCAAGAAGATGGGCTTCAACGAGATCGTCAATGTGGATGTAATCGCGGATGCAGGTTCCATCCGGAGTATCATAGTCGTTGCCAAAGACGGTGATCGCCGGGCGGATTCCCCGCGGCACTTGCAGGATGATCGGAATCAGATGGGTTTCCGGACGATGATCTTCGCCGATCGAATGATCGCCAGCGGCGCCGGCGACGTTGAAATAACGGAGACTCACATACCGGAGGCCATAGGCCTGATCCGCCCATTTCATCATTTTCTCCATCATCCATTTCGATTCGCCGTACGGGTTGGTCGGTTCGGTCGGATACGACTCATCGATCGGCATGACTTTGTGCGCCCCGTAAACGGCAGCTGACGAGGAAAAGACGATGCGTTTGACGCCAAATCGCTGCATCATGTCGAGCAGGACGATCGTTCCATACACGTTGTTGTCAAAATACTGAATCGGTTCCTTCATCGATACGCCGACAAGCGAATTCGCAGCAAAATGGACAACCGCGTCAAAAACGTTTTCGGCGAAGACGCTTTCCAAAAAGTGGCGGTCACGGATGTCGCCTTCGTAAAACGCCGCTAGCGGATCGATGGCATCGCGATGTCCCGTCTGCAGATTATCGACGACGACAACGCGATGACCGCGAAGAATGGCCTGTTTGACGAAATGACTGCCGATATAGCCGGCACCTCCAGGTACGAGGATGTTCATCGCGATCCCTCCTTGAGGACATAGTCGATTGAATGCCGGTAGGTTTCTCCCGGCCGTAACGTATAGTCATGGAAGCGGCGGTCGTTGATGCCATTTGCCTGAAACTGCGGTTCAATCGCCACGGCCGCATGGCGAGCCAACGGGTGACCGGTCTGAATCCGGTCGCGCGTCGGATAGTTGGTCGTATAGATCGTCGTGCCGGGATAGGTGGTGCTGATTTCCAGCCGTTTACCGGTCTTTTTAGAAGCCAGAATGATCTGCGGTCCGGTCTGCTTGACGAAAAGAAAATAATGATCCAGCCCCCGTGCTCCCTGATGTTGGAGTGATGGATCAAGGATGGTCGGCATCAGCGGCGCGAGAAGCGAAAAATCGAAAATCGTTCCGCGCGTCGCCAGGATGTCGGTGGCATTGATTTCATCGTCGACCAGTACGACGCGATCGGCGGCGAGAAAGAGTTCGAGGTCGGCGGCTAGATGGCTATAGTCGCCGCCTGGATTGAAGTAGGAATGGTTGGTGAGGTTGCAGATGACCGGATGGTCGGTGGTCGCTATGAATTCGATCGTCAAGTGCTGCTGACGGATGGAATAGATGACATCGAGTTGAACCGTGGCAGGGATGAAAGGATGACGATAGCTGGTACGAAACACGATCGTTGCGACCCCGTCTTGTACCGTCGCTTGGGCGACGTCAAAATCGACGGCGTCGATTCCGGCATCACCGCCATGGAGGAAATGCTTCGCTTTCGAGACCATGGAGTATTCGATTCCATTGACGACACAACGGCCGTCCTTGATTCGGCCGGCGTTCAAACCGACGGTGGTTCCCAGGTACATTCCATGTTTGCCATAGGCGGATTCGTCGTGGTAGCCGGCGACGAGATCAATGCCGTCCGCCGTTTTCCAGCGGCAAAGCGATGCTCCCATCGAGGTCAGTACGATTACGGAACCGTCATCGAGACGGAGGGTCAGATTCGTGATTCCCGCCGTGTTTTTCACTTGGGTCATGTTCATGCTTTATCACCTGCATATCAATATAATGATATCATATCCGCCCCGGTTTTCATAGTTCAAAAAGAAAAGGCCGCGCGAACGCGGCCTGATCCGTGATAGCAGTCATCACAGATACATGCGATAATAGACGAAAAGCAGAATCGAGGCAGCGGCAAGCATCCCGCCACCGATCAGCAACATGGGAATGAAGATCTTCGTATCCGGTTTTTCCGCACAAGCGAGACGGTATTCGTAAAACGTCTTGGGACCGTCGAAGTCCTTCTGCCGCTTCACCATCTGCCAGAAACGCATGAAGCCATAGCGGATGAAATCAAACCCTTCATTGTTGTCGATGACGATGAGCCCGCCTATTGCGGCGATCAGAAAACCGGGAATGAAAAACGCATCGACCAGTTCCTGCAGATTGGCTTCGGAGAATAAGGGAAGATCAGGCGTGTGACGATAATAAAACAAAATCGCACCGCCAATAAGACCGGTCGCTAGGATGCCAAGATACGTTTTCCAAGTCGAATTTTTCAAAGGTTTTCACCCGTCTTCCGTTCAGTCGTTCAGCAGTTTCTTGTACTCTTCAAGTTCTTCCGGACTGCAATAGACATAATGATCCGGCTTGATTTCCAGCATTTGCGGTTTTTCTTTGGTATAGACGCGCTTGCGGGGATCGTACATGCCGCGTTTACGCTTCTTTTCCGGAATCGGATCCGGATGCGGAATGGCCGATAACAACGCGCGCGTATAAGGATGAATCGGATTCTTGAACAGTTCGTCCTTGGTGGTCAACTCGACCATCCGGCCGTAATACATGACGCCGATGCGGTCGGAGAACATCTTGACGACCGAAAGGTCATGGGCGATGAACAAAATCGTCAGGCCGAGGTCGTGCTTGAGGTCGTTCAGCAGGTTGATGACCTGCGCCTGAATCGACACGTCGAGGGCGCTGATCGGTTCGTCGGCGATGATCAGATCCGGGTTTACGATGAGCGAGCGGGCGATGCCGATGCGTTGCCGCTGGCCGCCGGAGAATTCATGCGGATAGCGTCCCGCGTGTTCAGGGACGAGACCGACGAGCTTAAGCACGCGATAGACTTCGGAAAGCATATAGTCTTTGTCACGTTCGCCGCGGATGATCAATCCCTCGGCGACGATTTCGCGGACCGTCATGCGCGGATTGAGCGAGGCGATCGGGTCCTGGAAAATCATTTGCATCTTGCCCATCAGTTCGCGATTCGGACGATTGGCATTCTTGATGCTGCGGATCTGCTGATCGATCTTAGCCACGGCTTCATCGTTCTTTGCGCAGACATCCTTGACGGTTGAATCCGATTTCGTTTCGACGAGTCCGAGGTCGGCTCTGAGTGCCTCTTGCAGACGGTCAAGATCTTCACGCTGCCGCTCAGCGAGGCTATCGAGCAGGTTTTTCTGGTTTTCAAGCGTGGCGTCCCGTTCTGTCTGCGCCCGGTCAAGTTTCATGTCGATGGCATCAAATTCGTTCGGAGGAATGTCGCCTTTGGATTTTTCGCCTTTTAGACCGGCAATATTGTCGCCGATGTCGGCGATTTTCGCCTTGGTTTCGTTTTGGATGATCGTTCGCTGGTTGTTGTATTCGTCGACCAGTTCCTGCTTTTTCGTCCGGTAGGTGGCTTCGATCGTATCATGATCCTGGTTTAAGACGCCGATCTGCCGTTTGCACTCGTTTTTCAGTGCCGTCCGTTCCCGTTTCAAAGCCATGACTTCGCGGGCAATCTGCTTGAGCCCCATGGAAATGCGCTCGCCTTTGAAGAATACCTGACCATCGGTTGGAGTGTACAAGCCGATGATCGAACGGCCGCATGTGGTTTTGCCACAACCGGTTTCACCGACCATGCCGAACACTTCGCCCTTTTTGATCTGGAACGAAACGTTGTGAACGGCCTTTACGATCGCCTTGCGTTTGCCGGAGCCGACTTTAAAATATTGCCGGAGGTTTTCGACGACTAGGATGTTTTCCTGAATCTTTTCTTCATGAGTCTGATTCAAGGTCGTACACCTCCTTTTTCGCCTTCAGTTTCGCCACGATCGCTGGCGCTTCATAGGAAGGCGTGTAATCGTGGAGAAGCCACGTCGCAGCAAAATGGGTGTCCGAAACCTTGAACATCGGCGGTTCGATTTCATAGTCGATTTTCAAAGCATATTTATTGCGCGGCGCAAAAGCATCGCCTTTCGGCGGGAAAAGCATGTTCGGCGGTGTGCCGGGAATAGCATCGAGACGTCCGCGCGATTCGAGATCGGGCATCGAAGAAAGCAGAGCCCAGGTGTACGGATGACTCGGATTGTAGAATATTTCGTTGGTTTCACCGAATTCGACGATCTTGCCGGCATACATGACGGCAATCCGGTCGGCCATATTGGCGACGACGCCGAGATTGTGGGTGATGAAGATGATTGATATTTTGCGTTCTTTCTTGATTTTGTTGATGAGTTCGAGAATCTGCGACTGGATCGTCACGTCGAGTGCGGTCGTCGGTTCGTCACAGATGAGAACTTCCGGATCGGTCGCCAAAGCAATGGCGATGACGATGCGCTGACGCATGCCGCCGGAATATTGGAAGGGATAATGATAGAATCGTTTTTCCGGTTCCGGGATGCCGACTTCCTTCATCAGCTGAATGACGCGTTCCTTGGCTTCCTGCTTCGTGATCCGGAGCGAACGCACGTAGGCATTCCGCGCTTTGCCAAACGCCTGTTTCCTTTGCTTTGGATCATTGAGATCCGCCGCTGCCGCAATCGCCTGATGATACGCCTGAACGGCCGCATCACGATACGTCTGTACTTCTTGTTGTGCCTTGATTTTGGCTTGATTCAAAGCGTCCTGAAGATTCGGACGAAGCCGCTTGAATTCGTCGATGATCGCCTTTTTATCGCTTTCGTACTGATGCGAAATAATATTCACTTGCTTGCGGAATTCAATGCTTTCATCCTTCGGACGGTTGGCATACACGGCTTTGGCCGCAGCTAACCCTTTGGCATATTCCTGTCGGATCATCGCAATGGCGTCAGCCCGGGCATCACCGCGCTCGTTGGTTTTGGCCTTTTCCATGCCAAGAATGTAATTTTTAAACAATTGTTCGCGGGTCTTGCGGAAAACTTCGATGCTGCGCCCTTCCTGGAGTTTCTTATATTGGCGGTCGAACTCGAGGGAAACGGACTGCTTGTCAAATCGATACCGATACTTCAGTTTGCGAAGATCAATGAATTCTTTTTCGATTTTCGTTCCATAGAGGCGTTTGATCCGATCTTTGTGGAGCAGGATGGCTTCCGTAATCTGACGGCCGACTTTCATGATCGGGTTCAGACTGGAAAGCGGGTCCTGGAAAATCATGGCGATCTTGGTGCCGCGGATCCGGTGGAAGTCCTGTTCTTCGATCGCGACGAGATTTTCGCCGCGATAGAGAATCTGTCCGTCGTCGATGACGCCGTTACCGGCAAGGATGCCGAGAACGGCGCGGTTGGTGACGGATTTTCCCGATCCCGACTCGCCAACGATGCATAGCGTTTCGTTGCGATACAGGTCGAATGTCACGTCGCGGACGGCGCGGACCATGCCTGATGGGGTTTTGAATGATACCGTCAGATTTTTTACTTCAAGGATTTTATCGACCTGAGCCATATCATTCCACTCCTCTCAATGATGGATTGAAGGCGTCGCGAAGACCGTTGCCGAACAGGTTGAACGTGATCATCAAAAGCGAAATGATGATGGCAGGGAACAAAACCATGTGCGGCGCGGTCGTCAAAACGGCTTGGCCCTCGGAAAGGAGAGTCCCGATGGATATGATGGTTCCGGACGGCCCCAGGCCGAGAAAAGCGATGGCCGATTCGGTGAAAATAGCTCCCGGAATGATCAAGACCGAAGCGGTGATGATCGGACCGATGGCATTGGGAAGGATGTGTTTGAAAATGAGACGACGGTCACGGGCGCCAAGCGTCCGCGACGCAAGTACATATTCACGGCCTTTGTAACGGTAAAACTGGGTTCTGACGCCGCCGGCGGTTCCGATCCAACTCGTGATGACGAGCGCCAAGGCTATGAGCAAGGTCGGATTATCCTTGAAGAAGAGCGCCATCGCTGAGGGATTTTCCACCCGCAAACTGGAATCGGCGTACATTTTGATCAAAGTCATGGTTACAAGCCAAGGAATACCGCCGATGATTTCCACCATCCGTTCCATGACGATGTCGACGGTGCCGCCGTAATAACCAGAGACGGAACCCCAGATGATGCCAACGGACAACGTGACGAGCATAACATACAAGCCGATCAACAGCGAAGTACGGCAGCCGAACCACGTATGCGTGAAAAGATCCACGCCTGACCCATTCGTACCGAACCAGAAAGAAGGTACGACCGAGTCATCCTTGACATCATAACCCAAAGCCGCGAGTCCGGAATAATACTCGCCCAGATAACTGATGGTGACGCGATAGGTTGATACGTCATAGATCTCTCCCGGGCGGGGTTCCCACAATTCTTCTTCCAGCACTTCGTGGGAGATATAGTACGGTTTAGCCATGTATTCCGCCAGCGCTTCGCCGCCGAACACAAATATATCGCGGTTGCCGAAGCGATTGACATAGACATCGACGGTGATGTCAACGACGGTGCGGCTCGTTTCCTTCGTACCTTCGACCGTCACTTGCTGATACGGTTCGCTCATCCAGACGATGGAGTTGAGATCATAATTTTCTTCCAGCGTCGCATAGGGGACGGCGTGATAATCTTGTTGTCCGTCAAAGATGCCAAGTTCGGCCAATCCCGGAACGCGGGGCGGCAGATAAGCCAGCGAGGCATTGGCATATTCGACTTCATATTGATTGAAATAGGGCCCGGCGATCGCCATCAAGATGATGAACATCAGAATGAAAAAGGCGAAGACGCTGGATTTGTTCTTGCGGAAACGGATCAAAGCATCCTTAAAATAGCCAATCGGTTTCGTTTCGAAACTCGTGTCAAAGATGCGTTCGTCCTTTTGGGTGAACTGAAAGTCTTCGCGTCTGATCAATGATTCGTCTGCGACTCTCATTTTCTCGCCCCCATTCTGATCCGCGGGTCGACGATTCCATAAGAAAGGTCGATGATCAGCGTGGATATCAAGCCGATGCCCGTGTAAAATGCCAGTGACACCATGATGACGTTATAATCAAGTTGGGATATGGCTCGCAAGAAAATCTGCCCGACCCCGACAACGCCATAAATCTGTTCAATGACGATGGAGCCGCCAATGATTCCGATCAGGTTGCCGATAACGATGCCGATGAGCGGAACCATCGAATTGCGGAGCGCATGGCGCATGACGCATTGTCGTTGGTTGAGGCCTTTGGTACGTGCAAGCAACAAGAATTCCGAAGTCAACACTTCCGTAAGTTCCGCCCGCGTATAGCGCGTCAGCGTGGCGATCGGTCCGAACGATAGTGCCATGACCGGAATCACCATCCCACGGGCCATCTCGATCGCGGCGACGTTGGACGGTGGAAATTGAATCGGGAACCATCCCCACTTGTAGGCCGGAAAATACATAAGCAGGGTGACTACCACGAAGTTCGGTATCGAAATGAAAAATATGACAAAGAAGGAGATGATATAGTCCGGCCATTTGTTCTTGTTCAGAGCCGCAATGATCCCGAAAAGGAATCCGAGCGGCATCGAAATCAAAAAGGCAAAGATGTTGATTCGCATCGTCGTCGCCAAGTTCTCGCTCAATACGCGGAACGCTTCGACACCAGGACGCATATGCATGGAAATGCCCCAGTCCCATTCGCGGATGACGTTGAGAATCCACAACAAATACTGACCAAATACGGGTTGGTCCCAACCATATTTCCGCGCCCACGCTACGGGATCGAATCCCTCTTGGGTCAGATACTCGATCGGGATGACCGTTGGCAACATTTTTACAAGAATGAACACGATGGATAAAATAATGAATAAAGTCATGAAACCCAGTAAAATACGTTTGATTGCGTATCTCAGCATATAATCACACCTTCTGACTGAAAATTAAGCCAACAACTATTGGTTTAATTGTTGGCTCAATCTTCTAGCTATTTAATTGTTTGATGATTCGACACTGCGGTAATTACGGAGCCGGGATGACAGGAACCGCTTGCAGGTAAGCCAAGGCAAACGCGTAGGCAGAGTCAACTTCAGCACGAGTGCCGGCATCGTTGATCAGGGCAACGGAGAACGCTTCGACTGCAACGATCGTAGCATAGTTTTCGGCGGTGTAATTCGCTTCAACCAAGCCGGCGAGATAAGCATCAAGCAATCCAACGTATTTCACTTTGTAGTATTCCAATAAAATGGATTCGAGGCCAGCGTAGTAATCAAGGAGCAATTGTGCAACTTCTTCCGGTGTGGTGGCTTCTTTGATGTCGCCATAGATACCGAAGTAGGTTTCTTCATCGCCATAGACGAAGTCGTAGATAGCCGCTTTGAATCCCGGCATCAACTTGTAGGTCGCATGGTTGTAATAGTTGTAATACCACTCATACAATCCGTCGATGGTCGCGATGCAGGCTGCGTATTGGGCTTCGAAGAGAGCAGCCGATTTTCTCGGCACGGAATCCATGGCAGCGAGGCCAGCGGCGAGGGCGTTTTCAACGGCAGCGACGGTTTCGCAATCTTCGACAGCGGCAACGGCGGCGTCATAAGCGGCATTGAACAGAACGAGTTGTTCGGCGGTGAAATAGAGTTCGTTATAAGCATAGTACGCATCGTCGATTTCACCCAGAGCGGTGAGGATGGCGACGTCAACGCTGTTGCCAGCTTCCCAAGCTTCGTAAATCTCTTGGGTCGTTTCAGCACCGTCGAGAACGTAGGATCCGGTGATGACCGATTGGACGAGAGCATCGAATGACCACAGAACGCCATCCCATTCAAGGTCGACGACTGCAGAGTCAAAGCCCCTCATCAGGAACAAGCCGCCACCGTTGTCGGAGCACCAGACATCGACGAGGCCCCACGGGTCAAGCGTGCTGCCCGAGATGCCGCCAAAGCCGAGGTCGAAGTGACCGATCATCATCTTGTCGTAGTAAACGCCCATGCCATTGTTGGTGGCGATTTGGTTGACGACGAGTTCGAAGGTGACGTTGGTATATCCGGAGATACCATTGAAGACTGCTTCCAGCTGAGCCTTGAGGGCATTGCCGATGGCAAGGGCGGTAGCGCCGGTGAATGTTGCGTATTCAAGTGAAATGGTGGTCGGAACCGTCGGATCGAGATCGCCTTGGGCGACGAGCGCGTCAAGAGCGTACTTGTAGAGAATGGCGGCCTTCGCGGTATTGTACCCGAAAGATGACGGGTTCATACCTTCAAGAATGTCGAGGCCCCAGTCGGTTTCACGATAAATCTCACCGGTGATCGGGTCGGCGGCATAAGCGTCGGAGATGTAGTACTGAGCCGGCAGATAAATCTTGCCAACGGTGTACGCGAGTTCTTCACGGTTGACCGCATAATAGAGGGCTTCGCGGAATTCCGGAATCTGAAGGATCGGTTTCAGCGTCCAGCCGGCAATGACATCGCCGGAGGCGACGAGTTCGGCGTACATTTCTGTGGTCATGGTGTTGACATGCATACGGAAGACGGTAGCGCCCGGGACCTTCTTGAGGCCGGGGTTGTCTTTGTAGGTGTCATAACTGGCCGACGGGATGCCAACGATGTCGAGTTCGCCATTGTTGAACATCAAGAGAGCGGCATTGGCATCGCTGACTCTGGTGATCCGATAATTCGTATGATGATACAGGTCGGCTTCGAAATATTCATTGTTCTTCTCAAGTTCGACGACTTTTTCCGGTTCCCAGTTGTTGAGAATGAAAGCGCCATGGGAAGCGAACAGATCTTCAGTCGAGCCGTAGGTGGTCGACAGTCCATCGGGGGACAAGCAGGTTTCCCACAGCGGACGATAGACCGGCGAAATGATGAAGGAGCCCATATTGTACATGAAGTCCCATTCGGTCAGCGGGCTGGCGAGTTGAACCGTGAACGAATACGGGTCGCCATCCACCGGAGCGAATCCGACGGTATCCCAGGAAACAGGAGCGCCAGAGGTCTGGTTGTAATAGGCAAGGGCGCCTTGAACGTTCAGCGTCGTCGTAAACACGTTGTAACGACGTTGCTTCAGAAGCGGGTCAAGAACTTGCTTGAAGGTGTAGAGGAAGTCGGCGGCTTTGATGTCGTCAATGGCGCCAGTGGAAGGATCGGCATCCAGTTTGGTGCCGGCCTTGTCGTAGAAAAAGATATTCGGTTTGACCGTGATTTTAAATTCGGTAGCCATGGTCTTGCCGCTTGCTTCATCGACATACTCATCCACGAGGACCGTGTCGGAGGCCATGCTGGCTTCCAAGACGTAGCCGTCTTTGGTATCGTTGAAGTTGAATCCGTAGAGTGCTCCGAGAACGAGGCTGAGAACATCGGAGTCCGGCGAGCCGGCATAGTTCAGCGGGTTCAGGGTCGACGGGGAAGCCGTCGCAGAGGTTCTCCAGGTGTAAACGTCGGTCGTTTCGGGGTCCGGAGCGGTCAGCGTCGAGTAGATATTTCCATAACCCATAGCATAAACGTAGCTGTCCGAGAACAAGTCAACGCGGCTGCTATAGAGAATGAAAGTACTGTTCGCATACATCGGGATACTGACGTTCTTGGAAAGCAAATATGCTTCGACTGTGGCCAACAGGCTCAGCTTGACTTCGGAATCGGCGTATTTGAAATTGAAATAGCCGGATGCTCCCTCAAGCGGAGGTACGGTGGTCGTGGTCGTGGTGGTCTGCGTAGTGGCGGTTGTCGGTGTCGTAGTCGTGCCAGTCGTTCCAGCGGTCGTGCTGCTCGTGGTGGTTGCAGCAGTTGTCGCGGTCGTTGTCGTTTCTTGGCAAGCTACTAGTCCAAAGACAAAAGCCAATCCGAGGACCAAAGCCAATAATTTTTTCATCGTTTTCTCTCCTTTTTTTATTTTACGACAATGTTACTACATTTATCTGTGGGTGTCAATATGACGCTCAAAAAAAAAGCGGTTATCAATATGAAAGTGTTTACATTATGCGCAAGAAGGGCGAAATTCTCACTTTTTCGGGCATTTTGGGTAGAAACAAGTTTTTCTACTTAGAAACGCGGAGCGAGTGGGAGCACGTGCACGCACGAAACATGAGCGGGTATTTCCCTGCTTGATGATTACCTTTTCATTTGCGCAATTTTTTCTTTTTTATGCTTTGAAATTGGTTTTCCGCCGTTCATGGAGTAAAATATGATATGGTGATCCTATGATATTTCATGATCTGACCTTGCTTGACCGGCATATGTATGAAAAAGCCCTCGCGGAAAGTTCCCTTTTCCATGACTACCTCGGGAGTGAACTCAATTTCCAGAACCTTTTCGTCTGGAAGCGATACGATGCCATCGTCTGCGGAACGTTAGGCAACGGTACCGTCGTGTCACGCGGCGTCCGGACCGGCATTCCGTTTTATTTGCCGCCGATCGCCGCTTCCGAAAAAGAGTTCATCGCGGCAATCTCCTTGTTGGAGGCGGACGCTGCCGACCGAAACGTTCCTTTCCTGGTTCGGGGTCTCAGTGGCAAGTTGGCTGACATCCTGCGAAAATCCGGCCGGAAATACCGGATCGACGAAGAGCGCAACCTTTTTGAGTATCTTTATGATGCCGCCGCGCTACGAAGTCTCTCTGGCAACAAATACCACAACAAACGGAATTTCGTGAACCGTTTTCTCAAAAATGGCGACCATGTGTTCCGCGCCTATGAACCTAAGGATAAGCCTGCTGTTGAAACCATGCTATGGCATTGGGAACAACGCAAGATGCAGGCATTCGAACATGACGCTATTCTTGAGGTCCTCGACCATCTCGCTGATCTGGCTTGTTTTGCCGATCTGCTCTTCGTGGGCGACCGTCTCGCCGCCTTTGCCATCGGCACGATCGCCGGCAAAACCGGTCTCGTGCTGTTTGAAAAAGCCGATACGAGGTTTCCCGGTGTCTATGCGGCGATTAATTATCTCTTCGCCAACAAACGGTTCGCCGACGTCAGCGTCATCAACCGCCAGGAAGACATCGGCATTGCTGATCTCCGCAA
>CAZFHR010000002.1:0-31395 GCA_964519115.1 uncultured Candidatus Izemoplasmatales bacterium | reverse complement strand
CCAAATGAGCTGACTCTTCATGTTGTTAAGCGCTTGTTCGGGAGTATAGGCTCCTGTGTACATGTTTTCCAGGCAGTATCCCGCTTCCACGCGGGCGGTTGCCGATCCGGCGCTGTTCGATCCGGCAGCGAACGCCGGGTCATATTGATAATAATCGTTTTGATTGCGGGCGATGTTGGCGACCATCGATTTGTGCAGGAAATCCCATCGTTCGTCGTCGATGCCCCAATCCGGACTGCCATCGGCGGCCCAGAAGTCCTGAGCGATCTGCAGGAAGTCGTAATAGGTGGTGCTGAACGTGCCCGTGAGTCGGATTTCGACTTCAGACGTATAAGCGGAGATCCGCGCCGGCAGATAGCCGGTGTCCATCGCCCAACGGGCGGTGTTGTCGGTACTGGTCAAATATTTGATGAACATCCAGGCATACAGCCGTTCCGCGGAGGAAGCGTCGGAGAAGATGCCGATGTTCGGTCCCTGCTGGACGGAAGAACGGTTTCCCGTGAAGTTGTAGTTGGTGCCGCCGGAAGAAACGGTGACGGCGGTGCCGTTTGCCGTGACGCTTTGCGGCGTCTGCACAAAGTCGACGGCGAAGTTACCTAATTTCAGTTTGTTCAGATCGGTCGGAAGATTATAGGCTGGAATGTTGTAGGTAACGCCGGCGGTCGAGCCGACCGACATGCAGACATCACCATAAATGAAGTTCGTCGATCCGTACGTCTGATCCCAGACGATCGGGAGGACGAACGTATTGTTATTGAACATCGCGTTGATGTAGTTGAGCATCGAGCGCGTGGTCGCGTTGTCGATCAGGATCGATCCGGAAGAATTCGTATAGGGCGCGCTGAACTGCCGGCTCAAATTGATGAACATGTTACCGGAGGAGTCAAAATTGAGCAAGTATTCGCATTTCATCGATGCGGCATTCGTGCCCCCGGTATTGACGAGGATGGTTGCGAGTTGCTGGATCTGTGTATAGGTAAGGGGAATATTGTGAGAGAGATAGCCGTTGTCGGAGATGGTGATGCCGAGGGCGCGGATTTCCGCGACGTGGGCTTTCAGGACGTTGACATTGACGGCCATCGTTTCGGTCGACTTGGAATAAGGAACCGAATAATAGTATCCACCCTTATATTGATTGTTTTCTTCGAGATAGGATTCGACAAAGTCGGTCAAATCAAGGGAGGTCGTGACGGTTTCGCCGAAAATCGAAGACGCCGAATCGGTGACCTCGTAGACGACGTTCGAGTTGATGAAATTGTCAAGTTTATACGCGGCGCTGGCTTCCACATAGTTGGCGAAATGATCCGGGTAGCCGAGGGCCATCGTCGGAACCTGGCCAATGGCGATGCCAAGCTGAATTTTCTCACGCAGCGTGTTGTAATCGGACTGCGACGTCGAAGTGATCGTGACGTTTGGGAACATCGCTTCGAATTCGGCGATGATCTGATCGAGAAGCGCCGTCTTGCCGGCACCGTAAATATGCCAGAAAGTGATTTCGATTTCATCATCCGGCAGGGTACCATATACGACCGCTCTCGTCGTGGTCGTCGTAGTCAGGGCGTCGGTCGTGGTGACCGTCGCGGTTGTTCCGGTTCCCGAGGTCGTCGACTGAGTGATTCCCGTCGTCGTCGTGGTTGGTGCGGTTGTCGGTTGAGTCGTCGGTTCCGTGGTGGTCGGTTCGGTCGTGAGGACCTCCACACAGCCCAGCGTGGTGAAGAGGGTGAACAAAGCCACAAACAGTAACAATACTTTCTTCATTGATATCCTCCTGTAGTTTGATGATGAATGGGAAAATGAATGACCGCCTCGATATTCGGCGGAATCAGCCTTTGATGCCGCTTCGCGACACGCCCCGCATGATTTGTTTGCGGAATGCGAAGAAGAGAATGAGGAGCGGGAGCGTGACGAGCGTCGCCGCCGCCATCTGTTGCCCGAAATCGGTTCTGCCGGTTCCGGCGTCCGTAAAGGCACCTCGCAACCCGTTAGAAACAAGCCGGTATTCGTCCTTCATGGTAATCATGGCCGGCCATACATAGGCGCTCCAGGCGCCCATTGAGTTCAAAATGATGATCGTGATGATCGTGGGCATCGCTACCGGAATCATGACCCGGATCAGATATCCGAAATCGGTCGTGCCGTCGACCTTGGCGGCATAGTACAATTCGTTTGGAACCTGTTTGAAGGTCTGCCGCAGATAGAACGTATAGAACACGCTCGTCATGAACGGCAGCGTCATCGCGATCAGGGCCTGATAGAAGGTCTGTTCGAACGTGATGATGCCCATTTTCGCTACCGTCAGAAAATTCGTGAGAATGAAGATTTCGCCTGGAACCATCATCGTTGCGAGCAGGATCGCAAAGATCGCATCGCGACCTTTGAAATTCAGCCGCGCGAAGGCGTAGGCAGCAAGCACGGTCGTAATCGTCGTACCCGCCGTAGTGATCAAAGAGACGATCACCGTATTCTTCATGTATACGAAGAACGGGAACAGCGGCTGGCCGCGGCGTTCGCCGCTCATGACCAGTTGGAACAGTTGCGTATAATTCGTGATTTTCCATTGGGACGGCGTCAGGAAAAGGAGGGGCGGAATCTCCTCCATGACGTTCGCGTCCTTCAGCGATGTCAGGATCATCCAATAGAACGGAATCAGAATGATGACCGCAACGAAAACGAGAAAGGCGTAGAGGATGACGTTTGAAAGGATTTTTTTGGTGCGATAGGCTTTTTCATTGACGACAAAAACGTCTGACATGGCCGGCACCTCCTAATAGTGGACCCTTTTCTTCGCCACGACACCCTGAATCAAAGAGAAGGTGACCGTGATGAGGAAAAGGATGATGGCGGCCGCTGCCGCATAACTGTAATAACCTTTTGATGCCAGCTCGGCGCGGAACTTGTATACGAACGCGACGATCGTGATCATGGAATAGGAAGGATTTCCCATTTTGGTTCCGAACAAGCCGATGACCGTGTTGTACGCCTTGAGGGCGCCGATCATCGATGTGATCGAGATGTAAAGGATGATTGGCGACAAAAGCGGCACCGTGATCCGGCGAAACACCGTCCACTTGGAGGCGGAATCGATTTTTGCCGCATCATAATACTGCTTGTCGATGTTCTGCATGCCGCTCGTGAACACGAGGATCTTGAACGCCAGGCTTTCCCAGATCGTGAAGACGAGCAGGGCCGTCATCTGCGTTCCCCAGTTCGAGGTTCCGCCGATCCAGTCGATCGCGGTGATGCCAAACCATCCTAAAATCAGATTGACGAGGCCGTAGGTTTTGTTAAACATGACGGCGAACGTCATACCGACCGCAATCGCGTTGGTGACATAAGGAAGGAAGAAAATCGTTTGAAAGAATTTCGTCAGTTTCGGAATCGACTTCAAGGCCGTGGAAATGAGCAACGACAGGAAAATCGAGATCGGAACGGAAACGAATGCGATGACAAACGTGTTTTTGACCGCATTCCAGAACTCCGGCCGTTTGAGAATCACAAGATAGTTGCCCAACAGGGTGAACCCTTCGACCGTGTTGCGCAAAGGCATATATCCCTTATAAAAAGAAATGATGAAGGCGTTGATCAGAGGATAAAACGTGAAGACGGACATCAGCAACAGCATCGGCGCCAGATACAGCCACGCTTTCCAATTGTTCTTTGTTTCCATGGGCGGGCCCTATAAAAGCTTTCCGTCTAAATCGAACAGATGAATCTTCTCTGACTTGATGATGAAGTGGACGACGTCTTTCGGCTTGATCCGGAATTCCGCATCGACGATGGCCTTGAACGTTTTCTTGTCCAGAAGCGTGCTTTCCTCGGCCGTGACTTCGATGATCAGCGTGGTATCGCGGCCGATCGTCTCGACGAGGTCGATCTCGAATTTGAAAGGGCTTTTCTTGGTCTTGTCGACGACGAAGCCTTCGGGACGGATGCCGGCGATGATTTTCTGATTCGGAAGCTTGGTCTCGGCGAACGCCATGCCATCGATCAAGACTTTGCCGTCGACGATTTCGCCATCAAAGACGTTGATCTGCGGATTGCCGAGAAATTTGGCGACGAACAGGTTGTTCGGATGATCGTAGACGTCCTGAGGTTGCCCCATCTGTTGGATGATGCCGTCCTTCATGACGACGATTTCATCGGAAATCGACATCGCTTCTTCCTGGTCGTGGGTCACGAAGACCGTCGTGATTCCGGTTTCGCGTTGGATCCGCTTGATTTCTTCGCGCGTCTGCAACCGCAGCCGGGCGTCGAGGTTTGAAAGCGGTTCATCGAGCAGGAGGACGCGCGGTTTCTTGACGAGGGCGCGGGCGATGGCGACGCGCTGTTGCTGCCCGCCGGAAAGTTCTTTCGGTTTCCGGTCAAGCAGTTCTTCGAGGCCGACCAGTTTCGCCATGTCGTATGTCTGCTTTTTCGCATCTTCTTTTGGAACTTTCAGATTCTGTAACGGGAAGAGAATGTTTTCCCGAACCGTCATGTGCGGATAAAGTGCATAGTTCTGAAATACAAGGCCGATACCCCGTTGTTCCGGCGGCATTTCCGACACTTCGTCGTTGCCGAAGTAAATTTGCCCTTCCGTTTGTCTGAGCAGGCCGGCGATCAAGTACAGCGTGGTCGATTTGCCACATCCGGACGGGCCAAGCAGGCCGATGAGCTTTCCGGTCGGGATCACCAAATCCACGTGATCGACGGCGCGAACCTCTTTCCGGTTCTTGCTAGTGAAGATTTTCGTCAAGTTTACCATTTTGATTTCCATAGCATATCTCCTATTGTAATGTAAAAAAAGTCCCTTGTAGTGACTCGGTAAGCGTGATTAAATCGGCAAGACCCAAGCCCCGGAAGCAAAGGCTTCGACCGGGGGTAAGGAGCTTACGAAAAAAAAAGAGAATTGCCTTTCAGTTTATAAAGGCAACGCTCTTATGCTTTGTACGATGGAGCCCGCGGTTGTCGTATTCAGCAAGCCGCCAAGCAAACTATCCAGGACGCCCTGGGAATACAGCAAATAACCGATTCCTCCGAGAATCGCGATAACGATGATCAATTTGAAGGACTTCTTGATGAAAACGAAGATTCCGACCAAAAGGAAGATCGCCACGACAAGAACGGCGACGGCTTGAAGCCAGACGGCCAAGCCGGTGAAGAATTCGAGCCCGCTTGTAATAAACGGACCGACGAAATCTTCAATGGTTGTTTTAATGGTATCAAAGAAACTTCCAAACAGGAAAAAGTTGTTGAATGACATTTTTTCACCCCAGTTGTGTCGCGGAGATTCCCCCCGCCCCTATGTAGTAATATTATATCATAATAAAGTCATCTGCAATATCAATTTTTTTGGAAATCGAATCAAAATGACCGTCGGTTTTCGATCGCTTTCGCAAGCGTGGCATCATCCGCGTATTCTAGGTTTGCTCCCACGGGCACCCCGTACGCGATACGGGTGACGAGCAAATCCATATCTTTTACTACGCGTTTGAGATACATGGCCGTCGCCTCGCCCTCTTGCGTGGAGCCAGTGGCGATGATGATTTCTTTGACTCTTTCATCTTGGATCCGCGGCCATAAAGCCGTCAGATTCAGCTCTTCTGGACCGATGCCGTTAATCGGCGACAACGCACCGTTCAGCACATGATACAATCCCCGATAATTACCCGATTTTTCAATAGAAAACGCGTCTTTCGACACTTCGACGATCAAAATCCGGTCTTGTTCCCTAAGCGGATCGGCACATATGTCGCATAACTCCTGATCAGTCAAATGGCCGCAGACGCGGCAGCCATGCACCGAGGCCTTGGCGGACGATACGGCTGTCGCAAAGTCCCGGACGCTTTCGTCGTCCATCCGGTTGATGGTATATAACGCATATCGTTCGGCGGTCTTTCTGCCGACACCGGGATACTTCATGAATTCAAGGATCAACGATTCAAGCGCCTGCGGGAACCGCATCAGAATCGCCCCGGGGAACGAATTCCTTGGGTCAACGATCCCATCGTTTCCTCAATTTCCTTGTCTACGCGTCGAAAAGCATCATTCAGCGCCGCTTTGATAAGGTCTTGGAGCATTTCGACATCATTCATATCGAGTTCGGCCTTCTTAATATCCACCGAAACAATTTCCTTGGTTCCCTTGACGCTGACCTTGACGACCGATCCTCCGGCCTGTCCGTAAAAAATCGAGGCATTGATTTCTGCCTGCGCTTTTTTCAGATCTTCTTGCATTTTTTGAAGCTTTTTCAACATTTGTGGATCCAGCATCGGGCTCATCTCCGGTCACCGCTTCACTTTCACGAGGTCGCCGAATATATCGATGGCGTCGGCGACAACTTTTTCGATTTTTTTAGAATTATTATCTTCCAACTCCGCCGACACATCACGAAGATCCGGGCATACGATCGGCGATAGTTTGATGTTGCGCTTGCCCTGACGGTACAAATTCATGAACTCGTCCGATATGGATTGAAAAAGATCCTCCGGAAGGGTGATGTAGTCGATGTCCCGGCCAAACGAATTCTTCAAAACTATCTTCATGGCGGCTTTGGCGGCCGGCGTCATCAGATGATTGCATGCACCGGCGCCGGAAAAGCAAACGATGATCTTGTCCGTAGAACTGGCGGCCAGCTGTCCGGTCGCAAAGACGGACGCATATTGTGCGTGAGGTCCGCTTGAATTGACTTTCGTTATCTTATTCCAGTTGTTGATGAGATCGGCTTTGTCGTTCCGGTTCCCGTTGTTGAGAACTTCTTCGATGAATTCGATTCGATAGGTTTTGGTTAAGTCCGAACATTCCAAATCGATTTTCGGTGCGTTTTTAGTTGCTTCATTTAAACGGCTGGATATCGCCTCGTTTGGCCGTTTTACATCTGTTTCAAGTGCGGTTTTTGTATCCCGATTCGGCGTCTGGATCACAAGGGTTTCTGTAAGATCTGCCATCGGCTTGGCGATTTGTTCGGGTTTCTGAACTCCCGTTTTTTCCACTCGTTCCAACCGCGTTTCCAAATCGTTGATGGTTTGTTCCAGCCTGGCGTCGCTTCCCGGTTCTTCATCCGTCATTTTTATGAACGCTAGTTCGAGATAGAGTCGCGGGTTATTGCTCCAGCGAATATCGACGGAAGCTTTGTTCAGGATTTCGAGATAAAAGAATATCCGGCGATTGCTTAGCGCTTTGGTCAGGGAAACGAATTCGTTGTTCTTATTCAATCCTGACGACGCCTCGGTGAACCCGACGTTTTTAAAAACGAGGATGTCGCGATAAAACTGAATCATATTTTGGCAGATCTTGGCGACGTCTTTTCCCGCTGCGATCAGTTCATCCAATGCTTTGATCGCCTGCGCCGCGTCCATTTGCCACAGTTCTTGAACGATTTCCATTTGTTTGCCGAAAGAAACGGCGCCGCAGATCTGATTGACATCGTCGAGCGTAATCAGTTTCGGGCTAAAGGAAAATGCCTGATCGAGAAGGCTCAAGGCGTCGCGAAGGCCGCCTTCGGCATAAACGGCGATCTGTTCGATGGCCGGCTCTTCGATGTTGATGTGTTCTTTCTCGATGACTTCGTGCATCTTCCCGACGATTTCTGTCGGCGTGATGGCTTTGAAGTCAAAGCGCTGGCATCGCGAATGGATCGTCAGCGGGATTTTTTGCGGTTCGGTCGTGCAAAGAATGAAGATGACGTGGGCCGGTGGTTCTTCTAGCGTCTTCAGCAGAGCGTTGAAAGCCCCCGCCGAAAGCATGTGAACCTCGTCGATGATGTATACCTTGAACTTGACATAGCCGGGAAGATATTTAACTTTATCGCGGATTTCGCGAATTTCGTCGACGCCATTATTGCTGGCGGCGTCGATTTCGATGACGTCATTGATCGACCCGTCCTGAATGCCAAGGCAGTTCGGGCAGACGTTGCAGGGGTTTTCGGTCGGTGCGTGTTCGCAATTGACGGCCTTGGCCAAAATTTTCGCAATGGAAGTCTTGCCGGTTCCGCGCGGTCCGCTGAAAAGATACGCATGAGCGACTTTGCCGGAAGCCAGCGCGTTTTTTAGGGTCGTGGTGATGCGGCTTTGTCCGGCGACTTCAGTAAAATCGATCGGCCGGTAGGTGCGATACAAGGCTTTATAGCTCATTGCCCGCGACTCCTTTCGTCTTGCAAATGTGATTAGGGAATCTGAACCGGAGCGATTGTGATCGTTCCGTCGTTGCCATCGATGGTTACGTAATCGCCGTCGCGAAGCATCGCCATCGCTTGGGGGAAAATCACGGCGGGAATGTCTTTCGATCTGGCAATTATGGTTGAATGCTGATCAAAGGTTCCCGCTTCGGCGATGAATCCGCCGATATGGGGTTTCTGACAATTGAGGATGACGGACGGACGCATCTGGTCCATGACAAGGATGCGCGGTTCGGCAAAATGAAATTCCTGACTATATTCGGCAGAAACGATGGCGTGCAGAACGCGATCCGTCGCGTCGATGATGTCGATCACGCGGTTGCGCATATATTCGTTTTTCAGAACTCGGAATTGCCGGATGATCGCTTGCGCCGCGGCCTGATAGGCGCGATAAGCCGGCTTCCCCGTCTCGATCGCCTCGTAAGCGGCGTCCAGGAGGATCGGATCGTTCACCATCAGTTTGTGAGCCTCGAAAATCATCCGGATGGTACCGTCCGTTTCCGGGCCGGCTGCGGCGACCGCCGCTTCCAAGTCGGCCGTACTCACGGATAGTGCCATTTGCAATACTTCTTTTTGATTTATTAATAAATCAAAGGCGGGTTCGCCATCCAGACCGGGAATGTATTTATGTACGATTCCGGATGCCAATCCGCGATGCAGCCCGACGCCGTGCAACACCTGCATTTTTCCAACTCCCGTATTCCATATTATACCCGAAATCGACGTTTTTAGGTATGGTTATTTCTGTTTCTCGGCCGTTTTCTCGCGAACATAAGCCGTGACGAAGATCAGCGCTTTGCCTTCCAGCGTTCGTGAGTCAAATTTCTTTTCAAGGTGGCTAACCGATATTTTGTCGTTCTCGCCGTTTTGCACGATGAAGTATCCGTATTTCAAAGCGGCTTGGAATTTTTGATTTTCTTTGAGTCGACGGAAATCCTCAATTAAAAATTGTTTTGAAACTCGCATCCGTTCGCCGATTGCTTCAAGATATTGTTCTTCATAGTTGACTTTTTTCTTTTTGTCCGCGATTTTCTGCATGACATAGTCCCCCAGAAGATACATCCCGGTGAAGAGAACCGGCAGGACGATCAAATTCCAGATGTCGCCGCTTTCGACGGTACTGGTAAAATAGCGATAAAGGGTATATCCACCCAAAATCAAAAGTGAAGCTAAAAATAAAAAAGCGTAGAATGTCCACGGTTTCAGATGCCGTTTTTTCATGTTCATCACCCAGAAGTATTATACAATATTTAAGCCGGATATGATAGAATATTTACGGTGATGCCCATGTTGTTTGATACCATCGTCGGAATCGCGACGCTCCGCGGAATGAGCGCCATCAATGTCGTCCGCGTATCAGGAAGCGACGCCATTTCTGCCGTTGCTTCAATTTTCCGCGGCCGCGACCTGAATGTCGTCGCGAGCCATACCGTGACGTACGGTCATATCGTCGAAGACGGAAATGTCGTCGACGAAGTCATGGTCGCCGTCTTCCGCGAACCGAAATCATTCACCGTCGAAAACGTCGTTGAGATCAGTACTCACGGCGGTTTTTTGATTCCGGAAAAAATCGTCGCACTACTCATAGCAAGCGGTTGTCGGCTTGCCGAACCTGGCGAATTCACAAAACGCGCCTATTTGAACGGCCGGATCGATTTGTCACAGGCCGAAAGCGTGATGGATGTGATCAATGCCAAAACCGCGACACAGCTTCATATCGCCAATCAGGGCCTGGATGGCCGTGTTTCGGCACTCGTAAACGCCTTGCAACAAGATATTCTGGCTATTGTCGCCGCCATCGAAGTGAACATCGACTACCCCGAATATGATGATGCGGTTGTCATGACGAATGTGGTTTTGGCGCCCCAGCTCGAAGCTATTGGTAATCGCATCGCCTCCACACTAAAGAAATCAGAAACCGGACGCATCGTCCGCGAAGGCGTCAAGGGGGTCATCGTCGGCAAGCCCAATGTTGGCAAGTCCAGCCTCCTGAACACCTTGCTTCGCGAAGAAAAAGCCATCGTGACCGAGGTGCCGGGAACTACCCGCGACCTCGTTGAGGGGGAACTCAATCTTGGTGGAATCGTCCTTAAACTGATCGATACGGCCGGTATCCGTGATACCGACGATGTCGTAGAAAGCATCGGCATCGCCCGCAGCCGCAAGGCGATGGCGGAAGCCGATCTGATTCTTCTCGTCCTAGATCAGAGCCGTTCACTGACGGAAATGGATGCCAAGCTTCTGGCAACGACCAAAGATCGGGTTCGGATTGTCGTTGGCAACAAGGTTGACCTGGGCAAATACGCCGACGCCGGCGGCGTACCCATGATCGACGTATCCGCCAAAGACCATACCGGCATCGAAGCGCTCGAAACGGAAGTCAAACGCCTGTTCGTCGACGAGCAGATCATCGCTTCCGGCGATGTATTGATCGCCAACGTCCGCCATATCGGCAAACTTCGCGAGGCTGGCGCGGCCATTGCGGACGCCCTTGGCGCCTGTGCGCGCCGATTGCCGGTGGATATGATCGAAATCGACGTCCGGAGAGCTTGGGAATCGCTTGGCGAAATCACGGGCGAAACCGGAAGCGAATCCCTGATCAATGCGCTCTTCTCCCGCTTCTGTTTGGGAAAATAAGGTTTCACGTGAAACCATGAAAGGAAAAAGCAGCCGAAACTGCTTTTTTTTCACCAAACCATCATTTCCTTGAGATATGATATCAATAGTCGTCGAGAAACCGGTGCCGCCGCTCGTCGTCGTAATATCCGAGGACGCTTTCCAGATTCACATTCTCGGCGCTGCGAAAAATATTGATGTCGATATTCTTATAGATTTTTCGAAGCGATTCAATCAGTTTCTTGATTTCGGCGCGTTTGGCGTCGGTCCGCCGGGCGACAAACCGGCACCCGCAGTCCATCGCTTCCAGTTTATTGTAATTCATGAACCGGATGATGTCCTTTTCCTTCACCAGATACATGGGTCGGATCAGTTCCATTTCTGCATAATTGGCCGATCGCACCTTGGGCATCATCGTTTTGAAACAGCCGGCGTAGAAGATGTTCAGCAGGGTTGTTTCGATAACATCGTCGAAATGATGGCCCAGCGCGAGCTTGTTGCATCCGCGCTCCTGTGCGAGTTTATATAGAGCGCCCCTGCGCATCCGTGCACACAGGAAACAGGGGTCGTCGCCGGCAAGATCTTCGGTGATTTGAAAGATCGTCGTTTTCACTACCTCGACGTCGATGCCGATCCGCTTGCAGGTCGACACGTGGCGCTCGATCTTCTCGGTTTCATATCCCGGATCCATCGTCATGAAGACGAGATCGAAGGGAATGCCGCCATGCCGCTTGAATTCCTGAAACAGCTTCGCCAGAAGCAGGCTGTCCTTGCCGCCCGACATCGCCACGGCGATTTTGTCACCGGCTGAAATCATCGCATACTGATCAAGCGCTTCGATGAATTTGGAATAGATGGGGCCTTTGAACGTTTTCATCAAACTGCGTTCGATGACGTCTTTTTCCGTAAACTCGCGCATAGGTTCACCTCGGGATGCATTGTCTATTATACCGGATAATTGAGGGTTTGTAAACGCCTCCACCCGTCAAAATAATCGAAAATAATCGAAAATAACTCTTGATAATTCGAAATATCCGTGATATACTGATAGGTGTAAGAGTTTCGATATATAATGGAGGTTGAAAGCATGGCCAATTTCATCTGGGCGTCCAAAAAGCCGCTCGACGACATCGCCACGATCTATGAAGCGAACATCACGCTGAACAAATCGGCGAGCTCGTACTTCGAGTCGGCTTATGTCGTTCTTCTCGGATTGGATCGGGAACACTGTCAGATCGCCGTCAAACCGGTGACCAAAGAAGAAGTATCCCTCGGTTTCATCCCGGAAGAACAACAGCACAACATCACGGTCAAGTCTAGTTATTCTCGCATCTGCAACAAGCAATTCGTACAAGAAGCGGCCGCGCTTTCGGGTCTCGAGTTCGGAGACAGCCAGTTTTACAAGTTCAAGGCCGTCTGGAATCCGAAAGACAACGCGCTAATCATCGATTTGAAACACAGAGAGGGGTAAAAACATGCTCACCTTACTGTCTAACGGCGATTTGATGGTCGTCATCTGGTTCGCCGTCATCATCATTGCCGCCATCATCGAAGCCTCGACGATGGACCTTACCAGCATCTGGTTCTCGGGAGGCGCATTTCTGGCGTTGCTCGTCGCCGTCATTTTCGGCGGAGGAACCGGCTCGATGATTGCGCAGATTTCCGTCTTCATCGTGGCTTCGGCCGCCATGTTGATCATGCTTCGTCCGGTGTTCCAGTCCTTCATCAAAAAGAACGAAGTCCGGACCAATGCCGACCGCTTGGTCGGAAAAGTCGCCATCTGCGTCAAAGCCATCGCCCTTGATCAACGCGGCGAAGTCACGATCGATGGGAAAATCTGGACCGCCGTCGCCAATGAAACGATCGAAATCAATCAGAAAGTGGAAGTTTTGGCCATTGAAGGCGTGAAACTCGTGGTACGTAAACAACAATGAATGCCGGATTCATCAAAAGATCTTTCGCGTCGCTCGTCGACCTCGTCATCGTCATGCTCGTCGTCTATCTCACCTTCATCATCGGCGGACGGACGATCCTCCAAAACCGCGTCGCTGATTTCAATACCATCAACGAAGCCTATAACGAGCTCGTCGATGCTTATGAAATGGATTTTAACGTCCTCGTCGCCGATTACGACGCCGAAGTCGAACTGGCCGGCGACAGCGAGACGCTCAAGGCCGAAGCGCTTGCGCGCTATTCGACCGCCAAGGCGGTTCTCGATGCCCAGCATTCAGCCGACATCCAGCCGTATGATGCCCCGCTGACGGGCTATTATATGACCGTCATCTATTATTTCGCGATTGGATTCCTGATTCTTACCGCCGTCTATGCGGTGGCGACCGGAGCCAAGACCGTCGGTCGCAGGATCATGCAGATCCGGCTTTCGGGTCCCGTGAATCCAGCCTCGATCTTCTTTCACGACGTCGTTCTCAAATATTTCTTCGTCGTTCTCGTCTTCTCGGTTTCGATGCTTGCTGGCGCCGCCCTCTTGCTTCTATCCTTCGTGATCGATTTCATCCTGATTTCGTTTACGAAAAAGAAGGCCACGCTCCGCGACATCTTGCTGAAGATGGAAGTCGTCAAGACCGGATACGGTTATTGATTCCATCTGTGTCATCACCCATCTTTTTCCGGAGTTTTTGACTTTACGCCGCCTGCTCCGGAACAATGCGGCGGTTCATCCGATAGTAGAATCAAAAAAACTCATAGGAGGAAATAAAAATGTTGCATCCCGTATTTTTAGCATCCGACATTGGCATTTGGGCACTGATCATCGTTCTTGTGCTCGTGATCGTTTACATCGGCAGCCGCGTCCGCGTCGTGCCGCAGGCCACCCAGTACGTCATCGAACGTTGGGGCCGCTATTTCACAACCTGGAATGCCGGCGTGCATTTCCTGGTACCGTTCATGGATCGGGTCAAAAAAGCGTTTAATACTCACGGCCAGATCAGTGATGTCATCACCCTCAAGGAACAGGTTCTCGACTTTGTTCCGCAGGCCGTCATCACCAAGGACAACGTCACGATGCAGATCGACACCGTCGTCTTCATGCAGATCACGGACTCCAAACTCTTCGTGTACGGCGCCGACAATCCCGGCCTTCTGATCGAACATCTGACGGCCACCACGCTCCGTAACATCATCGGCGATCTCGAACTCGATGAAACGCTGACGAGCCGCGACCTGATCAACGAGAAAATGCGCATCATTCTTGATCTTGCCACCGACCCGTGGGGCATCAAGATCAACCGCGTCGAAGTCAAGAACATCATCCCGCCGAAAGAAATCCGCGAAGCAATGGAAAAACAGATGCGTGCGGAACGTGAACGTCGTGAATCCATTCTGATCGCCGAAGGCCGTAAGGCCGCCGCCATTCTGGATGCCGAAGGTGAAAAGCTGTCGGCCATCCTCCGGGCGGAAGCCAAAAAGGAAGCTGCCATCCGCGAAGCGGAAGGCCGCGCCGAAGCGATTTTGAAAGTTCAGTTGGCGACCGCGAAAGGCATCGAACTCATCAACAATGCCAATGCCAGCCAAGCGTTCCTGACGCTGGAAGCCTACAAAGCGATGGAAAAAGTCGCCGATGGGCAAGCCACCAAGATCATCATTCCGTCGCAGTTGCAGGGACTCGTCGGTCTCGCCACCGGCGTCGTCGAATCGCTCACGCCGATCATCAAGCAGGAAAAGAAATAACTTTAATCAAGAAAGCGGCTCCCGCCGAAACGCAGGAACCGCTCTTTTTTTTGCATTAATCGCAATCGTCATTGCCCGACGCGGATGTCGCTATAGATGGTTGGCAAGATGGTTCTTCCCTTACGATCCAAACAGCCAAAGGCCGCAATGTCTGGAAGCGAAATCAGAAAATATCCATCCGTGCTGGCGGCGATGCCCGAGTACACGCAATCAACGATGATGTCACCGTTGAATCCGATCACGCCGAGCAATCCGCCGCGGGACGCGATGATTCGGTACCCGCCAGCGGGCGCCACGTAGGCGTCAGCCTCGATCACGAAGGTCTTATACTCTCCCGTCACCGTGACTGTGGTGCCGTTTTCGTAGATGAACCAGATTTCATCTTCGACGAACAGCCAGTCGTCGGGAGCCATTGCAGAATTACTTTCATACTCCAGATAAATCTCTCCGTTACCATCGTAGATCACGTTTGTCGTTCCCAAAACCTGGTAAAACCGGATGAACCGCTCGCTAATGATCTCATAATTCCATACGGTGCGGGAAAAGGATATGAGGGCGTTGCCGTTCTGATCATATAAGCTGTGATTTTCCCCGATGGTTCCGAATATGAGCCCGTCCGTGACCGTTATCCGATAGAATCCGGAAAGAACGGCCGTGCCATCGGTCTTGATCAGTGCCTTTTCGCCGTCCAGCGTCACTTGGGCAAGCCGCCGTTCGCCGAACGGTTCGGCTGCGTCGTAGAGAAAGTCGATCGCGACGTTTCCGATTTCATCGATATATCCCCACTTGCTTCCCGTACGTACCGGCGCCAGGTCGAAACGATAGTCGCCGACTTCGGCGTAGTCGGGTTCGATGACCCACATGCCGATCGTATCGATGAAACCGTAATGTGTCCCATTCGACAACACTGCCCGGCCTTCACGGAATGCAGGCGTCCATAGAAACAAAGCCTGCCATGACGGAAAATAATACTCTCCAGCAAGGATGACGGCGCCGGAACGGTTCAATAGTCCGACTTTGCCCTGTTTTTTATACCAGACGAGTCCGGTTTCGTCGTCGACATCGAGGAGATCGTATCCATCAGCCGCAAGAACGGCGCCCGTGGCGTCGATCAGAATCGCTTCGTGATTTTCCATGACGATCGCGACTCCGCGCTCAAATGCATAAGCGTCGTCATACTGAAAATCGATGACCACAGCGCCGCTCTTGTCGACGTATCCCCATGCGTTTCCGGATCGGACCGCCGCCAGGCCATCGTTGTAGAATCCGCCCGGCACTCCCGCCGCGGTGCATCCGATCGCTGCGAACAGCAATAGTCCGGTCGCGGCGATGAAAAGCCGTTGCCATTTCATCGATTTTTTCATCGTTTTCGCCTCCGTCATGATCCTTTTTATCATTTCCATTATATCACGGCGCCGGAAAAACCGACACAAAAGAAAAGCCGCGGTTCTGCCGCGGCTTCGGATTCATTTGCGGATCGTGAACGTTTCCAGTATCGCCACGCCGGTCGGGACGATCGCCAGCGCCGAGTCTTTCAACACGATATAGGACACGACGGTGATGGCGTCGTTCGTCACGGTGATGATCGGAATGACCGGGCATTCGCCATCGTATTCATAATGGACGGGAATGCCGGAACTTTTGGAACCGCCATAGTATTTCGTCCCCGCGGTGTTCCCGACGAGATAGGTAATGCCGAGTTCGCGTGGATAATCGTTGAAATTCCATTCGGTTCCACCCGTTTCTTGCAGAAGCGACACCGTTCCAAGAGTATAGACGTCCGAACGGGTGAACCCGGCAAGCGCTCCCGTCCAGTAAACGGAGCGGGAATACTGGTGATCGTGGCCGGCAAGGACAAGGTCGACGCCGTACGCCTCGAGTGTCGGCACGAGCAGGGTGCGGATGAGTGCCGAATCATAGGACAACGCATAAGGTCCGCGGTGAAGAAGGACGATTTTCCAGACGGACCCGGCCGCCTCCAGATCGTTCGCTAGCCAGTCCAGGAGGATGGCGACGTTATCCGCATCATAGTCCGAACAAGCCGTAAGACCATCGCAAAATATTTCCGTGTCGATGGCGACGATATGTGCCGCACCATAATCAAAACTGTACGTTTTCCCCGCATCGATTCCCGGTGTCCGCAGATCGCCTTCGAGTTCGTCGAACGGTCCATAGACGGGTCCGTTCGCCGGAAGGTTGGTATATCCGTCATATTCGAGGCGATCCATGAAAGGGTCGGAAATCCCGTCAAACTCGTGATTCCCGATCGTTGCGACAATCGGCTTTCCATAGCAGAAAACGGATGAATACTGGAAGAACCAATTCCATTGACTCCGGACATCGGCATCGTTCACCATGTCGCCGGGAAACATCGCAAAGTCAAATTCCGGCTGGGCATACGCCATCACGCTGAGGATTGCATGGGCATAAGCCGTGTATCCCGTGACCGCGTTTTCCTGGGGATCGGCGAGATACAGGAAGGAAAAATCGGCATCCGGCTGCGGCGCTGTATATTCTTGCCATTCGCTGAGCGTTGTACCAAGGACATTTCCGACGCGATACCGGTACGTCGTTCCCGGCGTCAGCGGTCCGATCGTCGCGGCGTAGGCGTAGACCGTCTTGTTGCCGACGGTCGTCGTCTTCAGGTCGGCATTCATAATATAGGTAAGTAGTTCGTTATCGACGGCGCGCCAATAGACGGCGCCGACATCGACCGTTGGCAGAACGAAATTGAGATTGAGGTAATGGTAAGGGTCTTCGTTCATAAACAGCGCGATGTTGTATGGATTCGTCAAAGCATTCACGGCGTCAAAAATCGTCGGCGGGTCCGTGACGGTCGTCGTCGCTTCGGTCGTCGTGGCTTCGGTCGTCGTGGTTGCTGTCGTCGCAGCGGTTGTTGTAACGGTTGTCGTAATCACCACTTCGGTGGAACTTGAAGTCGTCGTCGCCGTCGTCGTTTCAACGGTTCGACCACAGCCGGTGAAGGCGAGCGCCGCCAGCACGAGCGTCGATAGTAGCAGGATTCTTTTCATCATTGCATCTCTCCCTGTCTGATTTTGACGCCAGGACGAAAGCGGCGGCCTTCGGGGGGCCGTCGCCTGTCAGAATTCACAGTTTCGGGGCGTGCGTGGGAAGGGTATGACGTCGCGGATGTTGTCGACGCCGGTCACGTACATGACCATCCGTTCGAGGCCGAGGCCGAATCCGGCATGCTTGCAGCCGCCATAACGGCGCAGGTCGAGATACCACCACAGATCCTTCTCCGCCACATGCATTTCCCGCATCCGGGAAAGCAGGACTTCAAGCCGCTCTTCCCGCTGCGATCCGCCGACGAGTTCGCCGGCGCCGGGGACGAGAAGATCGACCGCGGCGACGGTTTTTCCGTCATCGTTCAGTCGCATGTAGAACGCTTTGATTTCTTTGGGCCAGTCGGTGACGAATACGGGGCCGTCAAAATGCTTCGTCAGGAACTTTTCATGTTCCGTCGCCAAGTCTTCTCCGTGCTGGGGCAGATTCTCGAAGTGTTCGCCACTGGCGAGCAGGATGTTGATCGCGTCGTGATGGGTAACGGACTTGAACTGCGAGCCGACGACGTGCTCAAGCTTTGCTTTCAATCCTTTTTCGACGAACCGGTCGAAAAATTCGATTTCGTTTGCGCACTTCGTCAAGATGTGCCTGATGATGTGTTTTACCATGTCTTCGGCGAGTTGCATGTCGTCATGGATATCGGCGAAGGCGATCTCCGGCTCAACCATCCAGAACTCGGAAGCGTGTCGCTGCGTATTGGAGTTTTCGGCCCGGAAGGTCGGTCCGAAGGTGTAAACGTTCCGGAATGCCATCGCATAGGATTCCACCTGCAGTTGTCCGGACACGGTGAGATTCGTCGCCTTGCCGAAAAAGTCTTTGCCAAAGTCGATTTCCTTGGCGCCGCTCTTGATCAGGCCTTCGAGATCGAGGGTCGTCACCCGGAACATCTCGCCGGCGCCTTCGGCGTCCGATCCGGTGATGATGGGGGTGTGCACATAGACGAACTCGCGGGCGTTGAAGAAACTGTGGATGGCGAACGATACTTCCGAGCGAACCCGGAAAACGGCGTTGAACAGATTGGTACGCATCCGCAGATGCGCGTTCTCGCGAAGAAATTCGCGGGAATGGCGTTTTGGCTGAATGGGATAGTCTTCCGGGCTGTCGCCGAGCAACTCAACCGTACTGGCTTTGATTTCGAAGGGCTGTTTCATTGCCGGTGTTAATACCAGCAGACCTTCAATGCTCACTGAGGCTCCGACGCGGAGTTTCTGAACATCTTTGAAGTTGGCCAGTTTTCCTTCTTCGTAAACGATTTGAATCGTGTCGAAAAAAGATCCGTCGTTGAGATCGATGAATCCGAATTCTTTTTGGGCGCGGTTGTTTCGAATCCAGCCGTTGAGCCGGATCGGCCGGCCGTCCAGGTCTTGATATAATTCATTCAGGACTTTGACGGACATCTGCAGGACCGTTGCCGGTGCAAGCTGCTCGACGATGATGCCGTTGATGATTTCTTTTTTGCTTACCATGTGCTATTCCTCCTTGAAGATGCCTTTCAGTATTTCCTTACGCGTCGCTTCCTCGTGCCGTTCAATGGCATAACGGAGCGTCGTTCGGGGTAACTTGTCATAATACTCTCTGAGAAAGCGATCCAGTTTGCCGCGATCGCGTTTTCCGACTTCACGAAGCATCCAGCCGGTCGCTTTGTGAATGAGATCGCGTTCATCGGACAGCGCCTGTTTCAGAACGGCGAGCGTTTCATCGAGAAATCCGGCCCGGATCAGCGCGAACGTCGAAACGATGCCGACGCGCTTGGTCCAGAGGTGCTCGGAAGCCACGAGTTCGTGCAAAAGCGAAAAATCGTTGCTTTCAACCAGCCTCCGGCCGACGATGTCGATGCAGGATCCATCGACGAGATCCCAGCCGTTGACGCGGTCGAGGTGCTGAAGATACCATTCCATGATTTCCTGACGGACGGCTTCGGGACCACGGCGCGAGCGCATCGCGAGGATGGCGACGGCGATGGCGCGGTGATCGTGGACCGGCGAGGCGAGCAGGCGTTCAAGTTCTGCCTCGGTGATCGTGGCGAAATGATGCAAGGCGACGGTCCGGATCCCCAGGGCGGTGACGCCGAGGAAAAGATCGCCGTTCTGATAATCGCCTTTTCCGGTCTTATGATATCGGTTGTCCGGCAAAGGCGTTGGATTGGTCTGAAATAACGCAAGTTCTTCGTACAGATTCATCTTGCCCTCCAAAAATAAAAAAATCGCCCGTAAAAAGGACGATGAAATCACCGTGGTGCCACCTTGTTTCCGGATTGCTCCGGCACTTGATGTCGATAACGCCGACTGGCGGACGGGTCTACTTGGTTCTTCCGTCTCTCCCGGTGTTGTTCGGACGTTCCGTGATGCGGGGCTCGCACCATCCCCCGTTCGCTTCGATCCGTCTAACGTCGTACTTCTCCGTTCTCCGATTTGCCTATATTATAACACAATGCCGGTCTTTGTAAAGAACGAACCGAAAATAAGGCACCCCCGCCTGTTTTCTGAGCGAGGGTGCCGGGATGAAGCAATGAAAATCAGCTGAACAGCGTGGAGATGCCCTGGTCGTCGATGATGTTGATGATCCCCTGGCCGAGCAGGGACGCAATCGACAGCTGGGTGAGTTTTGAAAATCTCTTCTCTGGCGGCAGATAGATCGTATTCGTGCAGACCAGTTCAGCCAAAGGCGAAGCCATGATCCGTTCGACGGCCTGGCCGGAAAGCAGCGGATGGGTGCAGCAGGCATAGATTTCTTTCGCTCCCGCCGCGATCAGCGCTTCCGTGGCGGCGACGATCGATCCGGCGGTATCGATCATGTCATCGATGAGGATGCAGTTCTTTTTTTTCACATTGCCGATGATGTTCATCACTTCGGCGACGTTCGGTTCCGGACGCATCTTGTCAATGATGGCAATCGGGGCGGTGAGGATGTCGCCAAGCGTTCTTGCCCGGGCGACGCCGCCGTGATCTGGCGATACAACACAGACGTCGGGAAGATTCTTGGCTTTCATGTACGATGCGATGATCGGCATCGCGCGGAAATTATCAATCGGGATATTGAAAAACCCTTGAATCTGCGGTGCGTGCAAATCGACACTGATGACGCGGGATGCGCCGGCGACCTGCAACAGGTCGGCGACAAGTTTGGCGGAAATCGGTTGGCGCGCCTTCGCCTTGCGGTCCTGGCGCGAATAACCGTAATAGGGAATGACGACATTGACTTCCCGGGCGGAAGCGCGTTTCAGGGCGTCGATCATGATGAGCAGTTCCATGATGTGCTCGTTGACCGGGCTGGAAGTCGTCTGAATGACGAAGACTTTATGTCCCCGCACCGTTTCCGTGATGTTGATGTTGATTTCGCCGTCGGCGAAATGGGTCACTTCGCAATCAGACAACGGTATGCCGATGTAAGCTGCGATTTCATTGGCCAATTCGAGGTTGGAACTGAGCGAAAACACTTTTACTTTCGATCCGTGAAAGATCGCCATCTTATCCCTCCAGGGTCGTTATGACAACCATCTATATTATACACCCGCGCCAGCCATAAAAAAAGTGCCAACTGAACCAAGTCGGCACTATGCTTCTTTCTGTTCGCTCGTTTCGGCCGGGGGCGGCAGGTTCCGGAACGCTTCCAGGACGGCGTTTTCAATCATCGTCCGCGTTTCCGAATTGATCGGATGCGCGACATCCTTGAATTCTCCGTTTGGCATCTTCCGGCTGGGCATGGCCACAAACAAACCATTGCGTCCTTCGATGACGCGGAGTTCGTGAATGACGAAACTTTGATCGAACGTGATGGCCGCGATGCCGACGAGGCGGTTTTCGCCGTCAACGCGTTTGACCCGTACCTCGGTAATCAACATGATAACACCCCACAACAGGATTATAGCACGTTGAATGGGGCATTCCAAGTGGAGATTATTCTTTATTCGCGAATTTCTGAAGAAATATCCGGTATTTATGTCCGTTTTCTGCAATGAATCGATCGATTTCGGCAGTTTTCCTCACAAACGCCTTGACGATGGTCGACCCACTGCCGGTCATGACGACGCCCTCCGGACCCAGAAAGCGGACCATCGCATCCCGCAAGTCACGGGTCGGAGTCGAAATGGAAAACGTCGCTGGTTCCAAAGCATTTTGCATCGCGGCGAACACCGCTTCCGGCTCTCCGGACGCCACGGCGGCCGCGATGACAGGAGTGGAAACGTGGTTTTGGTTGCCCGCGTCCCAGGCCGCAAATGCCGCTTCCGTGGCTACGAACACTTGCGGATGGACGACCAGGATACCGCATGCGGAAAGATCAAGTCCGACCGGTAGGATTTTATCGCCGATGCCGAACACGAACGCCGGACCGGAATGCAGACAGTAAGGGATATCGGCACCAAACCGCAATGCGATTTCCGCCAATCCCCGCGTGCCGATGTTCCAATCGAACAATTGATCCATGCCCCTTAAAACCGCCGCGGCGTCGGCGGAATTGCCACCGAGTCCGGCTCCGGCCGGAATCCGTTTGGCGATCGTGATCGTCACATTGCCGCCAGGAGCATAAAAGGCAAGCATGTGACGGGCGATGCGGACGATCAGATTGTCGCCGTTTTCAAAATATTTGTCGTTGGATCGAATCGTCACGCCAGCCCCGGCAGTAGCCGTTGTTTCGATCGTGACATCATCGAACAGATCGATCTTGGCGTTGAACATCTCCAGATCATGGTAGCCGTCTGACCGTGTTCCCGCAACATTCAGAAACAGGTTCACTTTGGCATACGCCTTTATGGCGATGGAACGCGTTTCGGTTGGCATTGTTCTTCCTTCCCGCATCCGGCGTTCGCCGGAGCCGATACATTCATTCTATCACGCCGAAGCCGGTTTTGTCCAATCCGTCCGGATGTTGGAAAGCCGGTCCGTCTCGGGGACGGACCGGCATGGTCATTGCACGATGATTTCGAGGATGTCTTCGGCTTTGAACCGCTCCCAGGTCGACATGACGATTTCCTTCGCCGTAAAATCGACCTTTCGGATTTTGCCATAGGTGAAGCGGACATAGCCGTCGTGGTGGTACTTGACTTCGATTTCCGCATCATCAGCGAGGGCCTGCTGCAACTGTCGGTTCATTTCCTCGTAGACGTCGTCGGAAAGCTGCGGCTTTTCTTTCTTGCCGAGGCGATACCGCATCTCTTCGAGCATCGACGAATAGCCGGCCAGGGCGTCAAAAGCGTTCCATTTGATGATGCCGCGATCCGCGTAGGCGCCGTTCATGCCCAGTGACCGCCGATCATATCATTGCGGGCCTTGACGGTCGACGCCTTCAATCCGCTCGAGGCCCGGTTGATGCTGTTTTTACCGAATTTGAATTTGATTTCGTCGATCGCGGTGAAAACCTGTTCTTCCTTGATCGCCCGCTCGATGTCGTCGAAGAGGCTCGCCTGCCGCGGCGGTTTGTCGATGAGGTTTCCGACGCCGACGTGGACGCGGCGGATCGGACAACGTTCATAATGCAGGCCGAACAGATGCAGGCACGCTTTGTAGACGTCGCTTTCGTTCGCCGTCGGCTGGTCGAGCGTGATCTGGCGGCCGAAGCCGCCACCGGTGTCCTGGCTGTACCCGATGCCGAAGTGGATGGTTTTTGCCGTCTTGCCGGCAAGCCGGAGCCGCCGGCAGACATCGTCGACCATTTCGATGATGATCTGGTAGATATCCGGGACATAATAATCGCGGAACAGGACCTGGCCGCAGCCAAGACTCTTGGACGCCGGTTTGATCCGGCCCTTGTCCTGAATCAGGCTCATGTCGATGCCGTGGGTGTGATAATACAGTTCTTCGCCGAGGATGCCGAACCGTTTTTTCAACCGGCCGACATCACATTTAGCGATGTCGCCGACCCGGAACATACCCATCTGGTTCAAATGGGCTTCCATGTTCCGGCCGATGCCCCACATTTCCGAAAGCGGCGAGACTGGCCACAGTTTTTGCGGCAGGTTCTCGTATTCCCATTTGGCGATGAAGTCCGGCGCCCGCTTCGATTCGATGTCGAGCGCCAGTTTCGCCATCAGCATGTTCGGGCCGATGCCGCAGGTCGAGTAGACCTTCGTCTCGGCATAGATCGTCGCCATGATTTCCTTGGCGAGCTCAACGTCCGTCTTTTGGTAATAATCGAGATATTCGGTGAAATCCATGAACACCTCGTCAATCGAATAAACGTACATATCCTCTTCCGAAAGATAACGGAGATAGATTTCGACGATTTTGGCCGAAAATTCGAGATACGTCGCAAGCCGCGGCTTCTGATAGATGATATGGATGTTCTGCGGCAGGTCGTGGATGCGGCAACGGCTGGGAACGCCGAGTTTCCGAAGATAAGGCGAAACCGCAAGGACGATCGAGCCGCCACCGCGCGAAGCGTCGGCGACGACGAGGGCCGTCTGGAAGGGATCGAGACCCAAAAGACTGCATTCGACGGAAGCGTAAAAACTCTTCAGATCGATGCAGAGAATATGTTTGTGCAGACGATATTCTTCCATGGTTATCCCCTCCTTCGCCCACCATTATACCGACTATCGGCCTAAAAAGGAAGATGGGAAGCCGTCTTTTTTTCGTGAAAGCGGCATCTTTTTTACTATAGTAAAAAACACGCCCAGCGTCGTCCGCTTCCCTTGTTTGCTTTTCACAAAAAGAAAGCCGTCAGCGACGGCCTGACGGCAATTTACAGAGGAAACGATATAATCATCTTGGTGCCTTTGCCCAGTTCGCTCTCCAATGTGATTTTTCCCTGATAGGCCAGACAGATGTGCTTAACAATCGCCAATCCAAGACCGGTACCGCCGATTTTCTTGCTTCGAGCCTTGTCGACGCGATAAAACCGCTCGAAGACGCGCGCCTGATCCGCTTTGGAAATGCCGATGCCATCATCGGCGACTTCAAGTTCGATGGCATCGGTGGTTTTGCGGAGTGCGACCCAGACGTGGCCGTTTTCAACTCCATATTTGATGCTGTTGTCTATCAGGTTGCGAACGAGTTGAATCATATCTTCATAGTTCGCGCGGACCGTTGCTGATACAATTTGGAATAGAATTCGGATGTTTCGCTCCGCCGCAACGGAAGCAAACACCGAACCCGCCTCTTTGATGACATCGGCTAGGTCAACTGCTATGATGTTATTTGTTTCCATCCCCTGTTCATACTTTGAAAGATCAAGCATATCGTTGACAAGATTGTTCATTCTCCGCGCTTCTTGGATGATCCGTGCCGCTAAATCCCTCGTTTCTTCCGGGCTCTTTGTCATATCCGCAGCAATTAATTCAGAGGCCCCAATGATTGACGTGAGCGGCGATTTGAGCTCGTGAGAAGCGTTGACGAAAAAGTCGCGTTTCAAAATTTCCAGTGTCTTCGCTTGCGTGATGTCGGTGTAAATTAGCAGAACACTTTCAGTACCGTTGAAGTCGTCCGGATTCTTGATGACGGTTACGGAATAATATCGGTCGCCATCGGCATAGGTTCCATTCATTCCTATTCCTTTTTCCAAGGCGTCATGTATGGCAAGTTGAATCGTCTTGTCACGAAAAAGAAAGAGGTAGTTTCGTCCCTTATTTTCTTGATCATTGAATCCCAGCAGATTCTTCACAAAGCGGTTTACTAGGACGACTCGGCCGAATGTATCAAGAATGCATAATCCCTGATCCATATGGTCAAGAATGAAATCGAGTTTACGCTTTTCGTTCCCTAGCGAACGGATATTTTCGGAAAGCAGGTGGGCAATCTCGTTGATTTCGTTGATCAGTTGGTTTGATTCTTCCGTGTTCTCAAGCGGCAGTCGTTCCGCATAATGTCCCTCGACGATAGAGCGAAGAGCCCCGACGGTTTCTTTCAGGGGTAGAATTGTTCGTTCGGCAGAAATCGAAAGAAAAAACACAGCAACAACGACAATCACACAGCCCACAAGAATGGAAAGAAAGAGAAAGTTGTTGAAAAAAGGGGCTACCGATGAAAGGGGAATGGCAACGCGCAAATAAGATCCATCTGCTAGTGTTTCGGCAAGGTACATCATCCGCTTTCCAAGCGTGTCAGAGTGGCGGATAGCCACCGTGCCCGGCTCGACGATTTCCGGACGAGTCAAATGGTTGTCTTCCGGAACGACAATGGAGTCGGCAGTAACATTTCCTTCAACATCAATGAAGGTAATGCGCAGATAATCCTCAATTCCTGCGTATTCGTCGATGACCGCGGCTTCGTCACTAGTACGGGTATAAGCCGCATCGACCAGCTCCAGGTAATTACGAAGGTTCAGTTCCGTAACGTTCTGCAGATTGCTTTGAACCAGAAAGACCGCACCAAGGATGAACAGAATAAGTGAAAACAGGACAATGGCAGCGTAATGAAGGACAATTTTCTTCTTCATTCTATGAATTTGTACCCGATTCCGCGGATGGTTTGGATTGGTTCCGCAACGACCCCGACACGAGTCAGTTTTTGTCGAATTTCCTTGATATGAACATCAAGCGTCCGTGTTTCCCCTAAAAAATCAAACCCCCAAACCGTATTCAATATGAATTCGCGGGTCAGTGTTTTATTTTTATTGTTGACAAGAAGCCATAGTAAGGCAAACTCCTTTGCTGTCAGTGCAATCGGCTTGTCCTCGTATCGACAAACGTGTTCCGTTGCATTCATCAAAATTCCGCCGCATGTAACTGCTTCAATCTCCCGATTTTCGTTGCGCCGTAGTATCGCCTTGACGCGGCTAATCAGTTCAAGAACGCCAAATGGTTTAATGAGGTAATCGTCCGCTCCGGCGTCTAGTCCTATGACTTTATCGAGTTCCGCATCTTTTGCGGAAATAATCATCACCGGAACAAATTGAAGTGTCGCCGTCACTTTCAGTTGGTTTAGAATCGTCAAGCCATCCATGTCAGGTAACATTATATCAAGCAGAAACAGGTCAGGAATATTCGACTCAACGGCCGCAAACAGTGATTTCCCTTCTGTAAAAGTGCGCACTGTATACCCGGAATTCGAAAGAGCAATGTTGATGATGTGGCCAATATTCGGATCGTCTTCGACAGAATAAATCAACTGCCCCATGGTGCGCCCTCCTAGAAAATTAAATTGTGCTTATGTTCTCCGTTGATGGAGAATATGACCCATTCGCTGATGTTTACGGCGTGATCACCGATTCGTTCAAGATACTTTGCAACCATCATGGCATACAATGCATAATCTGCATCCATTTCCTGGGAGCGGATCGAGTCGGCAACCGATTTTTTTATTTGTTCGAACAATTCATCGACGACATCGTCATCCGAGATGACTTCTTCCGCCAGCAAAAGATCGCGGTTAATGAATGAATCAAGAGCCTTTTTGATCATTGTCGTACTTGCTACGGTCATTGGCTTCATCTGACTGATTGTGACTGATTGTTTGGTTCTTTCCATAAAAATGGTCATTTTAGAAATGTCGGCAGCGTGATCGCCAATTCGTTCAAGATCAGTAATCATTTTCAGAACTGCCGTAATCAAACGGAGATCTTTGGCAACTGGCTGCTCCCGTAAAATGATGCGAAGGCAATCCTTCTCAATCTTCTGCTCGAATTCATTGACGATCTTGTCGGCCTTCACCGTCTGCTCGGCAAGATTGACATCCATCGTCAGAAACGATTTCAGTCCGGCAACGATGTTTTGCATGACAGCGTCGCCCATTTTTATCAATTCCAACTGCAGGCGATCCAATTCTTCATCAAAACGTGCACGACTGTTCAAGGTCACATTCCCTCTCTTTCATTATATCATAATGCATATACTTCACCCAAATCGGCCTGTGATGTAGTTTTCTGTTTTACCACAGGTGGGGTGGCTGAAGATTATTTCTGTAGGACCAAACTCCACCAGTTCTCCCATCAGGAAGAACGCTGTGTCATCTGATATGCGAGCCGCCTGTTGCATATTATGGGTAACGATGATGATTGTATATTCCTTTTTCAGATCGTTGATCAACTCTTCGATTTTTGCCGTCGCAACAGGATCAAGGGCGCTAGTTGGCTCATCCATCAGTATCACATCAGGAGCCATTGCAATCGCCCGCGCTATGCAGAGTCGCTGTTGTTGCCCACCCGAAAGGCTTAATGCGTTGTCTTTCAGGCGATCCTTGACCTCTTCGTACAATGCGGCATCCACTAGAGATTGCTTGACGATCTGTCCCAACATTGACTTATTTTTGATGCCTTGACATCTAGGGCCATATGCGACATTATCGAAAACACTCATCGGAAAGGGGTTGGGTTTTTGAAATACCATTCCAACTTTTCTTCGCAAGTCGATGACATCTGTTTCCTGACCATAAATATCCTCCTCGCGATAACGGACGCTTCCTTCGACCCGGCAGTTTGCGATCAGATCATTCATTCGATTCAGCGTCCTTAAAAAAGTTGATTTACCACATCCGGAAGGTCCGATCAAAGCGGTCACTTGCTTCTCTGTGACTGATATGCTGACATCATGTAGGGCCTGCACCTTTCCGTAATGAAGATTCAGATGTTCGACGACAAAGACTCCTTGTGTATTGCAACTCATAACACACCCACCAATCGCCGTTTTAGAAAAGCGGCAGTTATTATTTTTATGAAAAGATTCAAAATGACAACGATAGCAATAATGATGATAGCAATTGTCGCCGATAATTCGATGTTGGCCGGTTCGTCTGTCATCATCGCCCAGATATGAACCGCGAGTGAAGTCGATTTCCCTGTAAGCGAGATGTCGTCCTTGATTGTTGTTCCTATGGCAAATACCAGTGCGGCTGATTCGCCAATAATGCGGCCAATCGCCAGTAGGATCGACGTCAGAATTCCAGAAACCGCACTTGGCAGAACGACTTTGAATGTTGTCTGCGTTTTGTTTGCGCCCAGTGCCAGCGAAGCGCTTCGAATGTCGCTTGGTACCATTTTCAGACTTTCTTCAGTAGTGCGAATGATGACCGGAAGCAAAATGACGGCCATTGTCATCGATCCGGAGATCAGATTGCCCCCGGTTGCAGAAGTAAGTTTTACGGTTATCGGCACAAAAACCGCAAGCCCCATTAGACCATAGATGATCGACGGAACGCCGGTTAGCGTCTCGATCAAAGTCCGGAGGCCCCTCGTAGCGCGATTCGCCGGCGCGTATTCTGTCAAATAGATTGCCGCTCCGATTCCAATCGGTAGCGCCATCACCAGCGTCAGCCCCATCAGAATGAGTGTTGTCAAAATCGACCCGCGCACACCTCCGCCTCTGGTCCTGAATTCGATCTCCCGAATAGTGTCATTGGCATCAAGTGCGGTTATCATATTTGCTGCGCCTTGCTTTGAAAGCGCCGTCGAATCGGTTTCAAACGCGATTCGGATGATTTCATAATCCGCCTTCATTTCGATTGGGGCAAAGCTGATCCCTTTATCGCGAAGGGAGTGAAAGGGGCTGTCTTCGGCAACATATTCGACTCGAATCGTCGTTTTTCCGAGCAGGTCGACAGCGTCCGATAATGCAATTCCCCATTTGCTCGAATAATAAGTTCCTTCAGAAAAGGATATTGGCGCTTCACAACTGCATGGTAATGTTCCTTCATAAAAATCGGCCACAAATCCTTGTGATTCGAAGTTTTCAACAATCAGATCCGGCTTTAACAAACGATACCCCTTCCCAAAAACAAAGAGAGCGATCGCCAAGAGGGTAATGAGGTTGACCGATGAAGCTAGATAGGTCATAAAATTCCAGAAGCGGTCTTTCCGCATGCAGGACTTATTCTTTGACACGGATCGTCCCCACCCTCCTTTTGATTGCGTTCAAAATCAGATTCGTAATCAGGATAACGGCCAAAAGGACCAAGCCGACCGAAAACCGGATATCATAATCGATTCCCGTCGTTTCCTTGAGTCCTTCCAGCATGATTGTTGTGAGTGTGCTTGTAGTGTCGAGTAGCGCAAATGAAAATCCTGACCTTCGGCCGCCAGCGACAAGCGAAACCGCAGTGGCTTCTCCGAGGGCGCGACCGACACCAAGGATGATGGCGGTAAAAATCCCGGACTTTGCTGCGGCCAGTACGACTTTGAATTTCGTCTGTGTCTGACTCGCCCCCAATGCGAGGGACCCTTCTTCCAGGGTCTTGTCGACGGAGCGGATTGCCACCTCTGAAATTGCAGTAATTGTTGGAATTGTCATCAAGGCAAGGACAAGGGCGGTTGCCAGTATCGAATTGCCGCCTTTGGACTGATAACCAATGGCGGCACTGAAATCATACACAAGCTTGAGGATGATTCCGGCACCGAACAACCCATAAATAATTGACGGAATCGCCGCCAGCGTCTCCACGACGGTCCGCAAAGCTCTTGCCAATGGTTTCGATGCGGTCTTGGCAATGAACAAAGCGGTCAGGACGCCGACGGGTGCGGCAATCAAGAGAGATAGAAAAGTGATGTATAGTGTCGATACGATGAGAAACCCAACCCCATACAAGGTGGACACGAAAGCTTGCCCTTCCAGCCAGACGCCTCCAGTTAAAAAACGGAGGAGATCAACCGTTCCCAGGCCGCCATTATCGGTTGTAAACGGGGTAATACCGCGAATAAGGATAATCCAAGCGATGATGAAGATAAAAGACGCTGACAAAACCGCGGTTGAAAGAAAAAAGTATTTCACTATTCTATCTACCGTTCGCTTGCCAGTTGTGTTCTTTGCCTTTATCATGAGTGCACTTCGAGTCATATCCCTGAACCCTTTCTATTTACACAAAATCCGCCTTGACTGCGCTTCGTGAGCGCGCGCGCTCAGGGGTTAATGAGGGAACTCCAGGTGCGTATGTTTCCGTTATAAATCGCTTTCAAGTCTGAAGCAGTGATATTGGATAATGGATTGTCCAAATGCACGATGGCGACGATGGCGTCCCAAGCGAGCTGCCCGAATTGTGATTCCGGAACCGCTTCTGTCGTTTTAAACCATCGAGATGAAAAGGCGATGTCCTTGCCCACTGAAGTATCTTTGATCGCCGGATCGTTTGTGCGTTTATAGGCATCTCCCGAGCCGGTATGGTCATGCTCGGCGACAAAATTACCACATCTGGGCATAAAAGCCGCCGTCAGTGCCTGCGCCACTTTTTGAATTGAATCGGATCCGCCGAACCGGACAACGATATCGCTGTTATCCTGCGAACAGACGTCATAGTCCCCTTCGATCGCATCCCATGTCGTGCTGCTCTGAAGCGCGATGGCCCCTGCATTTGCGATGGTGTCGGCTCCATCGGATGTGCCAAGAAAGGCTATGAACGCTATGACGATTTCCTCTATCTCAATAGAAGGATAATCACCGGTGTCGCGAATCATCCACATGAAGGGCCGTTTGAGTGCATAGGTATCGTTGATGACATTTTCTTCTGATGGCGCAACGCCTTCGAAATACAATCCCTTCACGGTGTTGTTGACACTTGATAGCGATATGTATCCGATGCCGTATTCATCAATTGCCATGGTGCTGAGAATGCCGGTATTGTCCTTGATGATGAATCCCTCGACCAAGACAGAATCGTTTGCTTCAGCTTCTGCGAATCCGATTCCAGCCATGAATCCAGCTCTTGTCCCCGAAGTTGTATCACGAGTATAGACGTTGATGTTGCTGGCTGGATTGAAGGCGGCCGTTGTTGTGGTTGCCGCATTCCCGCAGGCAATGGTTACTCCGCCAAAAAACAAGGTAATCAATATCAGAAAAATCTTTTTCATATTATTATCCTCCGCATTTTCTTTCTTGCACCTTCATTGTATCGTTTTGATGTCTTCTAGAGATATCGTAGACGAGTAAAGATATGTAAAGATTACGTAAACTTGCTAATCAATGAAAAAGATCGGCTCCGTTTGGGAGCCGATCT
>CAZFHR010000001.1:17677-31597 GCA_964519115.1 uncultured Candidatus Izemoplasmatales bacterium | reverse complement strand
CGACGCCATAGACGTGCTGAATGTCGATCAGGACGAACTCGCCGGGATGATCGGCGAGAAAGACCTCGATTTCAGCGAGATCTTCGGCGAGCGGGCGGCTGAAATAGGAATGGGAAACATACCACGCCTCATCTTCTTCGTGATAGGTGAGGCGGATGTCGAAATAACGGACGCCGCGATCAAGCAGGACGGCGGTCGACGACATCTGCGTCTTCGACTGTTTGATGGAAAATCCCTTGATCAGTGCGCCGGTGAAGCCGGTCTGGATCGAGGCGGCTGAAAGCGGATCGACATCGCTGCCAAACCGGATGTCAGAAGTCATCGCATCGTGGGCACCGAGCATTGCAACGTCGACGATGTGGCGGTCGCCCGCCAGCGTTTCCCGCATCCAATCAGAATAATCCACGGCCGTAGCCGGGCGCAGAAAGAAATTCCAGGTCAGATTCAGCGTCGTCAATAAAACGACAAGGATGAGGACGACGGCCACAAGCAGCCGCACCACAATGCGGCGGATGGTTCTGATCATTGCGTTTCCTCGCTTTCTTCGCCCCAGAAGGTGGCGATGGTCTCGGTCAGGATCTCGACATCGTTGATCGTCTTCATGTGATTCCATTCCCGGGGATACAGGGATTTGTACTTGCGCGTCGTGAAGCGGTCGTCGAGCAGGATCGCGATGCCGCGATCGGTCTCGCTGCGGATGACGCGGCCCACGGCCTGGATGACTTTGTTCAGGCCGGGAAACGTGTAGGCGAAATCGAATCCCGCCTGGAATTCTTCGTCAAAATGCGATCGGAGGATGTTGTTGAAGGACGCGATCATCGGCAGGCCGACGCCGACGATCAGGACACCGGAAAGCATGTCGCCGATCAGGTCGATCGATTCGCCGAACACGCCGCCCATCACGAACATGCCGATCTGGGTCTTGTCGCAGTCGGTCCGGAACGCCTCGAGGTAGTCGCTGCGTTCCCTGAGTGTCATTTCCCGCTTCTGGACGATGACTTCGAACTCGTCGGGATCGAGATCCCATCGGGACCGAACCATGTTCAGGTAGAAATAGGATGGAAAGAAGACGATGTAGTTGCCTTTCTTTCCGGCGACGAGCGCCTCGGCGATGGCGATGACTTTGTCGATGGAGGCTTCGCGGTCGTTGTAGCGGGTCGAGACGTCGTCGACGGCGACCAGAAGGAGATGATCGCGCGCAAACGCCGAGGGCAGCTTGATGTCCTTGCCCTCTCCTTCCGTCAGGAGCGTCTTATAGTAAAAGATGGGCTCGAGGGTAGCGCTGAAGAAAACCGTCGCCAGCGCCCGGTTCTTGGCGGTGTCGCGGATGAATCCGGCGGCGTTCAGGCACTTGATCGACACCATCAGCAGACCTTCCTGTTTTTCCAGTAGGAAACAGAACCGTTCGTTGTAGAAATCGTTGATCTTCGTAAATTGGACGATGTCGAAATAGATGCTGTAGAGTTCGCTTTTACTGATGATCTTCTGGCCGTCCATGAAGATCTGGTCGAGTTTGACGAGCAGGCGCTTGAGGGCGTTGATCAGGAACTCGTTGACCGTTTCCTTGCGGATGAAATCGACTTCGAGCAATTCTGTTTCGTATTCGTCGAACAGATCGAGGATCCGTTCGATTTCCTTCTTCGGATTCGGCTTGAGGAACTTGACGATCTGTTCCAGATTCGTGAAGTGGTCGCGCGTCAAGGTCGAACTGTACATCTCCCGGCTGCGGGAAACCAGGTTGTGGGCTTCGTCCACGAGCAGGATTGGCTGGTAGACATTATCCTCAAAATAACGGACCAAATGCGCGCGCGGATCAAAGGCGTAGTTGAAATCGGCGACGACGATGTCGACGTAGTTCGAAACGTCGAGCGAGAGTTCAAACGGACACACCCGGTGCTTGCGGGCGAATTCCGCGATTTTTTCTTTCGTATAGAGCGATGCGTTGGCAAACAGATCGGCGATCGCCTTGAAGACGCGGCTGTAATAGCCGTTCGCATATTTGCATACTTCGGGATCGCAATCCCGCTCTTTCAGGAAACAGACGGAGTCCTTCGCCGTGATTTCGCATGTCTTTGCGACCAGACCGTTCTTTTCCAGGAGTGAAGCCGTATCAAGCGCGATCCGCTTTCCGTCGTTCTTCGCAGTCAGGTAGAACAGTTTCTGCCGCGGCTGGTTGACGGCTTTCAGCGCCGCGAACATCGTCGCAACGGTTTTGCCGATGCCGGTCGGTGCCGTTGCATAGAGGATGCCGCGTTCGACGATGTTGCGGTAGACATGGCCCATCAGATCGCGCTGATGGGCGCGGAATTCGGGATAGGGAAACATCAGTCCCTCAATCGATTTCAGCCGTGATTCTTCGTGATGGTCGAGTTTCTTCGCCCAGTCGAGATAGAGGCCGATGACCTTTTCGAAGTATTTCTGCAGCATCTTGAACGTGATCGTCTTCGCAATCGTCTTGAACGCCTTGTCCTCGACTTTGATATAGGTCAGATCGATGCGGATCCGCGGCAGGGTTTTCTCAAGACAATACATATAGGCATAGAGTTTGGCTTGCGCCAGATGCGCCGGATGAGACGTTTCATCGATCGCATCCAGATCGGCGTGAGTGGATTTTATTTCCTCGATGACGAGCGTGTCGTCGCGGGTGACGAGTCCGTCGATCCGCCCGAGAATTTCCAGAGCAAATCCGTCCCGTTCGAGTGCGGTCTTCACGTATACTTCTTTTTGATCGAAATCGCCGTATCGTCCTTGCCAATACTGGTGGATTTCGGTCCCTTCTTCCGCGCGGATCGCGAGTGCCCGTTCGCTGGTGATGTTCCCGCTCCCGTATAGCAACTCGGCGATTTCACGGACGCTGATCTGGATCGTCTTCATCGGCATCACCGCTATCATTATACACTAAAAAAAAGGAAAACCAAAGGTGGCTTTGGTTTTCGCGGATCATCAATATTCGAGCTTGATGCGAAACGGCAACAACGGCAGATCGTTGCCGGAATAAATGTCGCAGTGGGGGAAATTGCGGAAACAGTATCGGACTTCCTTGGCATTCTTGATGTTGCGGATGACGATTTGATTGCCCGTCAGTTCGACGCCTTCTTCGAGTTCATCGAAGGCCGCGCCGTCGTAAGAAATACGGAACCCGAGATTCTGATTCGATCGGGAAACGAGGTTCAGGTTGTTGTACTGGGTATAAATGATCAGCCGGCCTTCCGTATACTGATAACTGAACAGGGCCGGCGATGCGCTGTTTTTGCCTTTCCGGTAGACTTTCTCCAGCAAAAGGCGGAGTAATCGGCTGGCGATTTCGCGTTTGTCCTTGGGGTGGATGTTGTTTTCTTCGCCGAGATCGATCGCACTTGCCATGAAGACGTTGTCGGTCGGGTTGATGCATGCGGCCTGGGCTTCGCGGATCAGGGCGATGCCGGTTTCTCCGAGTCCGGGATACGAATATCCAGCGACCTGCGTGAAAACGAACGGCAACAGCGGATCCCGGAACGCCTTGCGCCAGGATTTGATCATCGTTTTGAATCCCGCCTCATAAATGGCTGCGTTCTGGTGGTCGGATTCACCCTGATAGAACAAAACCGCCTTGATCGGGAAGGGAATGATCGTTTTCAGCATCGTGTCGAACTCCCCCGAAGGGCGGTTCCAATGTTTCGGTCCCATCGGCAGCGTCGGATCGCCGACTTTCGCATAAGCCGCCGTCTCGGCCGCTTCGCTTGTCAAGCCGCTTGCGATGCCTTGTTCGATGGCACCCCAGAATTCCATTAGTTTCGGCAACTGGTGATGGAAGAGCTTGTTATATTCTTCGATTTTCGCGTATTTGGCAACTTCCGACCGATAGGAAGACACGTATTTGCCCAGCGCCGGATTATCGCACAGATCGATCATGTTCGTCCAGGAAAAGACGGAAGTATCGCCCTGGTTGCAGGAAATGATGCCAATCGGGATGTCGAGATCCTCGGCGAGCCCCAGGGATACATAATAACCGATCGCGGAGAAAGCCGGCGCCGACTGGCGGTCGCATTCTGACCATTTCGGTTCTGATTTGTACAGATCCGGAAATTCGACATGGGCATTTTCATAGGGAAGCTTCGGCACTTCAAAGAAGCGGATGTTTTCCCGGTTGACGGGCCGCGTTTCGAAAATCGTTTCCTTCAGCGTGAACTGCATGTTCGATTGGCCGCCGCAGATGATGACGTCGCCGGCAAGACAGTTTTTGATTTCGACGATTTGCTTGCGACTTGAAACCGTGAACGAAAACGGCGTCTTGATGACCGGCAGGGCAGGGAGTTCGAAAGTGAATTCGGTCCCTTCGGTACGGAATCTGTACGTTTCGTCGCGCCATTCTACCTTGATTTCGGTGTTTTTACGAGACTTGCCAAAGAGAATGACCGGCTTCCCGTGCTGGAACATCATGTTGTCGGCAAAAATCGCCGACAGAGCGAATTGTGGTTTCAAAGTAAGACCTCCGGGCCATTGTCACGCATTACACCAATTATACCAAGAAAGGACGAGAATGCGGTCAGAATTCCGAATCAAACCTGATATTTTAAACGTTTGAATGCCTGATTATATTATTAAAAATATAAAAAGAAGAGACGGAATCTGTTTCCGTCTCTGCCTGCGGGATCTTTATCCGCGGTTCATCGCTTTCTTGCGGTATTTCTTTCCGTGCTTGTCAAGATATTCGGTGACGGCGAATTCATAGGTGTCGCGGATCGACTCCCGGATGTCGCGGGTCACGTAACCCAGTTCTTGTCTGGCCTTGGCGCTGGAAAAGCGATAGTTGGAATTGAGCGTGATGACCGAGTAGTGGGTGAACAGCGGTTTTTGCCGGATGATCTTGTAATAGATTTCCGCAAAATAACTCATCGCCAGGATGAACCAGAAGGCGAGTTTTGTCCGAATCCGCTTGCGCCCTTCGATACCGGCGATTTCATCAAGCAGTTCCTTGACGGTGATTTCCGATCCGGAGAGGATGTAGCATTCACCCCGGCGGCCCTTTTCTCCAGCCAAACGAATTCCCGTCGCACAATCGCGGACATCGACGAAATTGTATCCGCCCTTCAGATAGGCGTTCAGGCGGCCGCAGAGGTAATCGATGAAGACCTGACTGACGTTGGACAGCTTGTAGTCCGCAGGCCCGATGACGCCGGCCGGATGGACGACGACAATTTCGAGCGGTGAATCTTTCTGGTCCATGACGATTTGCGTTGCGATCGCTTTCGATTTGGCATAAAGGCCCTTGACGGCTGCGGGATCGAAGGCGTCGACTTCAATCATCGTCTCGCCTTTCGGCAGTTCAGGAATGGCGTGAACGCTCGAAGTATAAACGAGCCGGCGGATGCCGTTTTTCAAGCAGGAGTCGACGACGTTTTTCGTCCCGTCGACGTTGACTTTCATGAGCGCTTTCTTGTTTCCCGATCCGATCTCGACGATGCCGGCGAGGTGGAATACGATATCCGCATCCTTCATTGTTGCGTCCAGAAAAGCACGGTCGAGGATGTTGCCGCGGACGATATCGGCGAACGGCTCGATCATGGTGCAATCGTCGTTTTTCAACACGATCGCGAGGACCGTGTGGCCGTGATTATAGAGTTCTTTGACGAGGACGTTGCCGATGTGGCCAGTCGCGCCAGTGACGATGCATCGCATTTCCTCACCTTCTTTCGGTTGTTGCTTACTTTAAGTATACACCTGATCAAGGAAAAAGTAAACACATGTTCACTATTAGGCCATGAAAACAAATTGCCATTTATTATACCACACGCGCTCCTGACAAATAAAACGCGGAAGCATCTCCGATCGATGCTTCCGCGCTATTGGCGTTTGTTTCGTGTCAGGCAAGTTCGATGCAAGGAAGCCCGAATGCTTCCGCAACGCCCTTGCAGGCGCAGCTGCCGTCATAGGTGTTGACGCCCGCCCGGATCGGTTTTGAGATTTCTACGGCTTTTTCAAGACCGTTGTTGGCGATCATCAACCCATAGCGGAGGGTCGCGTTATTGAGCGCGATCGTCGATGTGCGCGGAACCGCGCCCGGCATGTTGGCGACGCAATAATGGTTGATGCCATCGACAACGAAGACGGGATCGTCATGATAGGTGACTTTCGATACTTCGGTCGATCCGCCTTGATCGATGGCGACATCGACGATGACCGATCCGGGCCGCATGTTCTTGTAATAAGCCCGTTTGATCAGTTTCGGTGCCTTGGCACCGGGAAGGAGCACGCCGGAAACGACGAGGTCGGCTTTTGCCAGCGACTTCTCGATATTGTCGGAAGTACTGTACAGGGTTGTGATCTTATTGCCGTAGATTTCATCCAGATAGGTCAGTTTTTTCAGGTTGATGTCCAGAATGGTGACGTTGGCTTCCATGCCGACCGCCATCTTCAAAGCGTTTTCGCCGACGACGCCGGCCCCGATGATAACGACGTTGCCCCGGGCGACGCCCGGCACGCCGGAAATCAGGATTCCTGATCCGCCGAACGGCTTTTCCAGATGTTTGGCGCCTTCAATGACGCTCAGGCGGCCGGCGACTTCGCTCATCGGCTTGAGGCACGGCAGTGAGCCGTCTTCGAGGATGATCGTTTCATAGGCGACGCCTTTCACCTTGGCATGCAGCAGGGCCTTCGTCAGGACTTCGTCCGCGGCCAGATGCAGATAGGTATAGAGGATTAGCCCGTTGCGGAAAAACTTGTATTCGGGTTCCAGAGGTTCCTTGACCTTGACGATCATGTCCGACCCGGACCAGACTTTTTCCGCCGTTTCGACGATCACGGCGCCTGCGTTCACATAGTCGGCGTCGGAAAAGCCCGACATAGCTCCGGCATTCGTTTCGATCAGTACGCGGTGACCGGCATTTACATACTCGCGCGCCGCCGACGGAGTCAATCCGACGCGGCTTTCGAGTTTCTTGATTTCTTTTACACATCCTACATTCATGATTTCACCTCTCAAGTGTCTATTTTACCAAAAAGCAGGCGTTTTCACAAGCCGCATCGGTTCGAAATCGTGCAAAACAAATGCCGTGTTTTCACAAAAAGCCGACCGGTTGCCGGTCGGCTGTTCGTTCATTTGCACGCTCCGAGATAAATGTTGCGGGCGTCTTCGCGCGTCAGGTGCATGAATTGTCCAAATGTCTGGCCGCGGTTGATGCCAAGTTTGTCAAGCAGTGTCTCGATGTCTTCCTTTTTGGCGCCGATTTCGGTAAATGTCGTCGGCATGCCAAGCTCTCGGAAGAACGCCTCCATCGCATCAATACCCGCCAGCCCCGTCCGTCTCGGGTCATCCGGATCGTCGATGACGCCCCAGACGTTGACGGCGAGACGGCGATACCTCTGGACATCCTCATCGATCGTGTAACGCATGTACGACGGGAACATTACCGCCAGGCCCGCACCGTGCGTCACGTCATACAGCGCCGAAAGTTCGTGTTCAAGGCCATGCGTGGACCAATCTTCGATCCGACCGACGCCCAGACTGCCGTTGTGGGCGATCGTTCCCGCCCAGCAGATCGTAGCGCGGGCGTCATAGTTTTCCGATTCCTTCATAACCACGCGGGCGGCTGCGATGATGGCGCGCAGCGTCGCTTCCGACAGCTGGTCGGTGAGTTCGACGCCGGTCGCTTTCGTGAGATACCGTTCAAAGATGTGTGCCATCATGTCGACGATGCCGGCGGCCGTCTGATAGGGCGGCAGCGTGAATGTGAGTTCCGGATTGATGATGGCGAACCGGGGCCGGTTGAAATCGGTGTACAGGCCGCGTTTCAGCATCCCTTTTTCATGGGTGATGACGGCTGATCCCGAGGCTTCGGAACCCGCCGCTGGAATCGTCAGGACGACGCCGACGGGAAGGCTGTCGGTGACCGGCGCCTTCTGCTCATACAAATCCCAGAAATCGCCGGCGTATTTCGCCCCGAGGGCGATCGCCTTGGCCGAGTCGATGGCCGAGCCGCCGCCGACGGCGAGGATGAAGTCGATGTTTTCGCGCTTGGCGAGCGCTATCCCGGTATAGACGAGCCCGCTGCGGGGGTTGGGAACGGCGCCACCCAGAAGCAGATGGTCGATGCCGGCCGCCCGGATTGCGGTTTCAATGCGGGCGAGCAGGCCGCTGCGGACCACGGAGCCGCCGCCATAGTGGATGAGGACTTTCTTGGCGTGATGTTTGTAAAGCAGTTTGCCGACTTCACGTTCGGCGTTGCGGCCGAACAGAATTTCGGTGGGGCTGTAAAAACGGAAATTTTCCATGTCGATTCCTCCCGATACGTTCTTATTATATCATTCAATGACTCTCCCCGCATGCAAAATTGCCCGGCCGATGCAACTCCATATCTCTAAACCCAGATCTGGGTGATATAATAAAAAAGAATACACAACATGCCGGAGGCACACCATGAAAGATTTGACCTGGATCAAAACGCGCCTGATCGCTCACCGCGGTCTACATACGATCGATCATTCCGTCCCCGAGAACACTCTGGCGGCTTTCCAGGCCGCGATCGATCGCGGCTATGGAATCGAAATGGACGTCAATGCGCTCAAAGACGGCACTGTCGTCGTATTTCACGATAAGAACCTCGAGCGACTTTGCGGCGATCCCCGTTATCTCCGCGACCTGACGGTTACGGATATCCGCGGTCTGAAAATTCTCGGCACCGACCAGACCATTTCGACGCTTGGGGAAGTCCTTGCGTTCGTCGCCGGCCGCGTTCCGCTTCTCATCGAACTGAAGCCCTTTGGTGAATATAAATTCCTCTGTGAAAACGTCATGAAGGCCATGGCCGGATACGCGGGGGCTTGGGCGATGCACTCGTTTCACCCGAAATCGGTGAACTGGTTCCGCGTCTACCATCCGGAAGTCATCCGCGGTCAGATTTCCGAATATTTCGAAAACGATGATGACATGAACAAATTCGTCCGGTTCGCGATGAAGCATCTCTTGTTCAACGCCATCACGAAACCGGATTTCATCAACTATGGCGTCCGCAACATGCCCAACAAGTGGTGCGACCGTGCCCAGAAAAAGGGCATTGCCGTGATCGGTTTCGCAGCCCGGTCTCAGGAAGTCTTCGACATGGTCCGGTCGCATTATGCCAATGCCGTGTTCGAGTTTTTCATCCCCAACGCCTGAACGGATTCTCATCATATCCAGCGATTGCCTTTGGCGGTCGCTTTTTTTTATTGAAAAAACCGGCGCCATTAAGGCACCGGTTGGTATGGATGAAGGGGCTTCAGTCGACGTCCGCGCCGAGTTTTTCGATCGTCGAGCGGGTATCGATGACTTTCGCGTCGCCGTGCTTCACGAAGAACATCGTGATGAACGCGGCAGCGACGAACAGCGTCGCGTACGGGAACAGGATCTTGCGGCCCCAGATGTCCATCAGAATGCCCGACAGGATCGGGGTGAGGATCTGGGCAGCCATTGAGAAGGTGTAATAGTACCCGGTATATTTCCCGACGTTCGACCCTTTCGACAGTTCGACGACCATCGGATAGGAGTTGACGTTGATCGTCGCCCAGCCGACGCCCGTCATCGCGAAGATGAAATACATCAGGGTGTTCGTCGTCTCGTTGATGAAGAAGACCGAACCGAAGCAGATCGACAGGATCGTGATGCCGATGAGGATCGTCTTGCGGCGGCCGATCTTGGTCGCGAGGATGCCGATCGGCACGAACGCGATGAGGGCGGCGCCCTGGGCGATCAGAAGCGGCAGCGAATAGCCCATGCCGAGGACTTTCGGCGCATAGTCCGACAGTTTCGTGGTCACGGCGTTATAGCCGATGAACCACAGGAAAACGGAAGCGAGGATCAGGAACAGGGATTTGCGCTTTTCTTTGGAAAGCTCCTGTACGCTTTCGCCGGATTCTTTGATTTCATCGGCTTCGGTAAGGCCGTACTGAATGTCGTCGGCTTCTTTCTGGGCCACCAGTTTCGGTTCGTTGACGCGCCAGAGGAAGAGGGCGAGCAGAACGAGCATCAGGACGCCAACGATGATGAATGCCGGCGTATATTGGACATAGGACTTCTTGTCGAGGGCGAATACCGTCAGGATGATGATGGAAAGAATGCCGCCGAAGGTCCCCATCAGATTGATGACGGCGTTGGCTTTGGATCGGAGCGGTTTGACGGTTACGTCCGGCATCAAGGCGACGGCCGGCGACCGGAAAGTCGCCATCGCGATCAGGGCGATGAGCAGCAGGACGACAAAGAAAACAAAGGTGAGCGGATTCTGCGACGTCATCTGCCAGGCGGCGGCGGTCAGATTGGCGTCGTACACGCCATCATAGACTTCATCGGCCCAGTAGGAATACTGTGCCTGGTTGAGTCCGCCCGCGAGTGTTGCATCGGCAATGATTCCGTTGACCATTACGCCCTTGGTATTCTCGCCGCCCTGCATGACGACGTAAATATTGTCATACCAGCGGTCGTATGCCGATTGCGTAATGTCATCCGCCGCAAGAGCGGCGTCCTTCTCGGCGAGCAGTTGCAGATTGGTGATGTTCCATTTGACCATGGCGGCAGCCCACGCGGCGGGCCAGGCAGCGTTGGCGGCGACTTCTGCGTCATATTCGACCTGGGTTAATTTTCCAGCTTCGAATTGGGCGGTTGCGGCCACAAAGTTCTTTTCCTGCGTCGTAATATCGCCGGAAAAAACGGCACCCAGCATGATGTCTTTTTCAGCCAGATAACCTTCATACTGCTGCACGATCGTTGTCTCGGACTCGATCTTCACGGTCTGGTAGTTGTCCGCGAACGAAAGCGCGACGAAGGCGATGGCGGCGGCGATGGTGCCAAACAGGATATAGGGCGTCCGCCGGCCGCGTTTGGATTTCGTTTTGTCGGATAGCCCGCCGAAAAGGGGCAGGAGGAACAGGGCAAGGACATTGTCGAGGGCCATGATGACGCCCGACCACGCTTGCGACAAACCGAATTTGTCGATCAGAATCTTGGTGATGACGGTATCGTATGTCTGCCAGAACATCGATATCAGGAAGAACGCGACGCCAACGTAGAATATTTTCTTGTAATTGAGCTTCATAACCTATCTCCCATGTCTTGATTTTTGGACCGGTAGGAACCAGAAAGGGGTTCGGGCCCGTGTTAAGAATATTATATCACGGAACGGACTCCGCTTGCACCATATTCCGAACGACATCCGGTGGGAAGAAAAGAAAAGCTCCGCGGCAGAAGTCGCGGAGCATGTATATCGGTTTTTTTAGTCGACGTGAATCTTCCCGGCGATGAAGCGGAACGCTTCTTCGTTGACTTTGTCGGGATGGAACCGAAGCGACAGTTTGTCGTCAAGTCCCGACCTGATCTTCAGGACGAGACTCTTTTTGTTTCCGAACATCATCGCCACGCCGATGATCGCCAATAAGGCCGCGGCGCCAAAAGCGTAATACCAGTAAGGTGCGATGTCAAATCCCGTGTAGGCCAGAATCCACGTTCCCAGTTGTTGCGTATAGTTCGTGTAGGCGGCAAAAGCGGCCCCCAGGAAAAAGATCAGACCGAGAACCCGGATGACGACGCCGACGCGGCGATAATCGAGGTAATATTCGAATCGGTGGATCGATCGGATGTCGATTTCATCCATCTTCCGACGGCGGATGCGTCTGCCTTTTTCTGTTTCCGGCCCGAAGGTATAGACGATCAGCCGCTTCGTCGTCAGCATCATGGCGCAGTAGGTATTCTGCGCTTTGAGATTTTTGAAATCCTTCTGGACGGTTTCACCCTTTTGCAGGATGACGTTACGCGTAATGTTGTTGCGCATGGCGTTCATCTCCTTCCTTCGGACACTTTATAGTCATTTTACTCCAAACGAAAACAATTATCAATATCTCACTTCAAATTTCCGGAAAACCCGTTCATTTCGCGCCTTTCCGATGCGGCTGGAAGAACTTTGTAGCCTCGCCGGCGAAGAATGGTACGAAGCTGAGCAGTATGGCGATTGCGAGTTCAAGAAGATTCAGCGGTTCGAGTTTGAACAGATTCGCGAGGGGTGGAATATAGGCGAGGCCCAGCACCAATGCGACGGACACAAGCACCGACACGTTCAGGTATTTGTTCGCGAACGCTTTCATCTGGAACAGGAATTTCGTTTCCGAACGGGCGGAATAGGTGCGGAACAGTTCGCCGAAGACGACCGTGATGAAGATCATCGTCCGCGCCTGCGAGAGTGAAGCCCCTTCGATGTGGAAGCCGATCAGGAAGCTTGTGAGCGCTGCGATGGCGAGGCCGGAGCCTTGCATGAAGACCTTGATGAGCGTTGACTTGTTCAGCAGTTTGTCTTTCGTGTCCCGCGGTTTCTGATCCATGACGCCCTTTTCCTTTTTCTCCATGCCGAGTGCGAAGGCCGGGAAGGAGTCGGTCATCAGGTTGATCCAGAGCAGATGGATCGCCAGAAGCGGAATTTCATAGCCGAACGAAGCGCCGAAGATCATCGCGAAGAGGATGATCATGATTTCGCCGATGTTGCACGAAACGAGATAGACGGTGAATTTCCGGATGTTGGAATAGATGACGCGGCCTTCCTCGACGGCGGCGACGATCGAAGCGAAATTGTCGTCGGTCAGGATCATGTTGCTGGCCTCTTTGGATACCTCGGTGCCGGTGATTCCCATGGCGACGCCGATGTCGGCCTGTTTCAGGGCGGGAGAGTCATTGACGCCGTCGCCGGTCATCGCCACGACTTCGCCGTTCTTTTGCAGGACGCCGACGATCCGGATCTTATCTTCCGGGGTGCTGCGGGCGAAAACATCGCAGTTGAGAATCGCATGTTCGTATTCCTCATCGGTCATCTTATCGGTATCTTCTCCCGACAGGGCCAGATGGTCCGGCTTGAGGATGCCGAGGTCGGAGGCAATCGCTTTCGCCGTCGTCAGATGGTCGCCGGTGATCATCATGACGCGGATCCCGGCCACCTTGCACGTGGCAATCGCTTCCCGCGCTTCGTCGCGTGGCGGATCGATCATTGCCGTGAGGCCGACGAACGTCAGGTTCTGTTCCCAATCCATGGCCGCCGGGTTGTCCGCTTCGCGGATGGCGTACCCGAGGACGCGATAGGCGTTTTTTGACCATTCGTCGTTCTGCCGCAGGACGTTCTGGACATCGGCCGGGGTCATTTGCCGGGCGATCCCCGCTTCCATGATCTGGGAGCAGCGTTTGATCAGCTGGTCGCAGGCACCTTTGGTTAGGGCATAATGGTGGTCATCGATCTGGTTGATCGTCGTCATCATCTTGCGGGTGGAATCAAAGGGATATTCGTTGACGCGCGGATACTTTTCGGTCGCTTCGGTCAGATCGTAGCCGCCTTTCGCGGCAACGACAAGCAGCGCGCCTTCCGTCGGATCGCCGATTATTTTGTCGGCGGATTCGACCCGGGCGTCGTTACAAAGCAGGCAGACCCGCAAAATCCAGTCAAGATTCGGATTGACTCCGGCGGCGACGTCATCCTTCTCGATCGCGCCTTCGAGGCCGTATCCGGTTCCGGTGACCTTGTATTCGTCGGTCATGTCATAGAGCCGCTGCACGGTCATTTTGTTCTGGGTCAGCGTGCCGGTCTTGTCGGAGCAGATGACCGTCGCCTGACCGAGGGTTTCGACCGTCGAAAGGCTTTTGATGATGGCGTTGCGTTTGACCATCCGCTGCATGCCGAGGGCGAGTACGACGGTGATGACGGCCGTCAGGCCTTCGGGAATTGCGGCGACGGCGAGGGCAATCGCCGTCAGGAAGATTTCAAATACGTCGCGACCCTGGAGAAGACCGAGCAGGAAGACGACGACCGACACGGCGATGCAGATGATGCCGAGGATCTTGGCGAATTCATCGATCGTTTTCTGGAGCGGCGTCTTGCCTTCTTCGACCGCGTCCAGCATCGTTGCGATTTTACCGATTTCCGTTCCCATGCCGATGCTCGT
>CAZFHR010000001.1:0-17667 GCA_964519115.1 uncultured Candidatus Izemoplasmatales bacterium | reverse complement strand
ACGGCGGTCAAACCGATGCAGCCGTAGAATGCCCCCATGCCGATGCTCGTGACGACGCCTTGGCCCTTGCCGTACGTAACAAGCGTCGACATGAAGGCCGAATTCGTGCGTTCGGCGAGCGTCTTGGCGGCTTCGAAAAGGTTTTTGGCGTCTTTTTCGACCGCGACCGATTCGCCCGTGAGGGCGGATTCATCGATTTTCAGGTTGGTGGACACGATCAGCCTCAGGTCGGCGCCGACATAGTCGCCGGTTTCGAGGAAAACCAGGTCGCCAATGGTCAGTTCGGGCGAGGGAATCTCCACGACCTTGCCATCGCGCAGCACTTTGACGTGCGGCGAGCTCATCTTCCGGAGTGCGGCCAGCGCGTTGTTGGCTTTTTGCTCCTGCGAGACGCCAAGAACGGCATTCAAAATGACGATCGCCAGGATGATGAAGCCGTCGACGAGGCCCTCGCCGGACAAGATCCCGGTAACGATCGACACCACGGCGGCGATCAGCAGGATGATGACGAGGAAATCCTTGAACTGGTCCAAGAACATCTGGAACAGCGTCTTCTTCTTTTTTTCCGCCAGTTCGTTTCGGCCGTACTGTTCGCGGCGCTGTGCCGCCGCTTCGGATGTCAGTCCGAGTTTAGGGTCGGTCTGCAGGTCCAGAAGGTTTTGTTCGATCGTCTTTTGATAGGATTCCATGGGCAATTCCTCCTTATAAAAATAAGACTTATGCACCGAAAGATGCATAAGTCTCGCCGCGCGGGGATTAAACCAGACCGTTTCCGGTCACGTTTGTTGATTTAATCACGCCTGTTAGAAATGGCGTGGGCTACTCCCTTATGTCGTTTCTATTGTATCAATGCTTGCAACGCTTTGTCAATCCGTTTTTGCGCGTATTTTCGTAACGAGGCCGTTTTCAAGCCGTTTTTCGCCGGCATACCGGTTGATGACGGCTTCAATGCCGGCGGCCATCAGCACGAGCAGGATCGTCCAGGCAAATACCTTGGCGAAGTCAAGATTGACTTTCGCAAGATAAAGGGCGTTGCCGATCGAAGATTGGGTTTGGGAAAGATATTCGGCCATTACCAGCACTTTTACGCCGAGTCCCGCCGATTGCAGGAAGGCGGTCCGGATATCGGGCGCGATCAGCGGCAGGTAACAATACCGCAGCCCGCGCCATATATTGTCGTCTTCCAGCCGGTACACGTCGACCAGTTCCGGATCAATCCGCCGGACGCCTTCCGCCGCCGCCTGGAAAAGGAGCGGGAAAATCATCAGGAACGTGATCAGATAAGGCGTTGCGTCAAATCCGAAGATGATGAGAATGATGACGACGATCGAAATCACCGGTACCGTGCGCAGCACCGTGACGACCGGCCGCATGAAGCGGTACACGCTGGGAACCAGCCCGGCAGCGAGCCCGGCCGAAAGCCCAAGAAGCGCCGCACCCAGCAGCGAAAGCCCTAAGCGCATCGCCGTCAGCCCGATCGCCTGCAGCGAACTGCCCGTCGTCAAAATCGTGTAGAGCGATCGCGCCGCATCTCCGGGCGACGGCACGAGCATCGGATTGGCGACGATGGCCGCGGCGATGATCCAAAACAGGAAAATCGCGAAAACTCCAGATGTCGATGCGATGATTTTCTTCATTATTTACCTCCGTCAGGGCTGGTAGTAGAAAGCATCGTTGGGTAAAGTGCCGCCGATGAGCGCGGCGTTGATTCCCATGATAATCGTGAAATAGGCTTCAATCGCAACGCGTGAATCGGCCGCTGAAACGAAATCAAGATGACTTCCGGGAATGGCTGCCATCATGACCGTCTCGGTAAATCCGAATCCGAGATCGACCGCATCGGCGGCCGCGCCGACGGGATCATCATTGACGGCCGCAACGGAAGCCGCCAAATCGGATAAAAAACGCGCGGCGATCGTCGGATCAAGGTCAGCTCGCAAGAAAACCCCCGCCTGCGGATAGGCAGATGTGCCGGAAACGAGTTCATAGACATTCTGTAGATCAATGACCTGGACCCCGGCGACCGCGGCCTGGATGGTCGAGAGCGAGGGTTCCGCCGTCATGACGATGAGGCTTGGATCGACAGCGAACATCGCCGCCAGTGTGGCGACGGTCGGATCCGGCGGAAAAACGAGGTCCGCCGCGATGTCGAGCGACGTCAACAGATGCCGGAGGATGATGTCGGATGTCTGGTTGGGGCCGAACGCATAAATCGTTTGTCCTGCCAGGTCGGAAAACGAGAAGGAAGTCTTTCCGGTCGTCACGAGGTAATAATTGCCCCAGACGACGGTGCCGGCAAAGACGTATGCCGAACCGGAGGCGATCATTTTCGCGCCGAGGTTCGTCGGTGCGAAGATGACGTCATGGGAGCCGGAACCGAACGCCGCGACGAGCGGATCGGCACCGTTGACCACGTCGACGTCGTAATCCGGATCGCTTTGGATATAAATTTGGGCGAGCGCCGGCGATCCGGAAGGAACGATCACGGTGACAGCGGCGGGTTTTTGACAGGCGGAAAGCACAAACAGACACAGGACGGCAGCGGCCGTCGCAAGGATTCTTTTCATCTTATTGTCCCCTTTCGCGGAAGCGCATGCGATCCGCTCTACATTTTGTTTACAGTCTATTATATCTCGTGGTATACTTTATGTATGTAACATATGTTACGAAAGCGGTGATGAAATGATTCATGATTCTTGGTTGAATCAAGCGATCTTGGGCGCGGAGGGCGCTTCGGTGTGGCGTTATGATCCCGGGGAAATCCTATTTTGGCAAGGAGATCCCTGTCGCGATGTCGCCTATGTGGTGTCGGGTTCGGTCGCCATCAGGTCGTCTTCACCCGACGGTCGCGAACTGACGATTCAGGAGGTCGGACCCGGTGATTATTTCGGTGACGTGTTGACGCTTGCCGGCGAGAACAGTTATCTTGGCAACGTCGTCGCGATCGATCAAACGCTGATCTGCTTTTTGTCGCCGGACGCCTTTCTTTCCCTGCTTGCCAGTTCGCGGCGGATTCTAGCGGCCTACCTGGCCAATCTTGGCCGCAAGACGTTCCAGATCAAACAACAGGTCAAATTGCTTTCGCTGCCGGATCTCCGCTCGAAGATTCTCTTTTTTCTTGGCCAAAGCCTTGGTCCGGCCCGCAAAGGAACGGTTGCCATCCCAGGTACGAAAGAACGCCTGGCATCGCTGCTTTGCGTCGAACGTCCCTCGCTCTCGCGGGAACTCGCGCGGATGAAAAAAGAAGGAATCATCAATTATACGCGCACGCAAATCCATCTAAAGTGATTCCCGGTCCGATCCGCACGGGAACAACCGATCAAAAAAAGCGAAGTTTTTCTCCTTCGCTTTTCGTTTTATTTCGAATAGACGTCGCGTTTCTTGTAATGCGTATGCAACAGGCCGTGAGCAAGATGCGAACCCGGCTCCTGCAGGAATTCCGCATACAGGTTCTTGACGACTTCGCTTTCGTGCGATTTACGGAAAGAAGATCCCTGGTCGATCGCATAAAGGACTTTGGCGCGCCGTTCGCGGATGTCGATCTTGCCTTGCATCGGCGCCGTGATGATGGGTTGACCGCCGCCGTTGATACAGCCGCCGGTACAGCCCATGAATTCGACGAAATGATATTGCTTTCCGCTTTGTTTCATCAACTCAAGAAACTGACCGATCGCCTTCCCGCCGTGAACGACGGCGACGTTGACGTCGATGCCGGCGACTTTGTAGGTTGCTTCCTTGATGCCCTCAAGCCCGCGCACTTCGGCAAATTCGACTGGAGTAGAATGGCCCTCAAGCAGTTCGGTGACCGTCCGCAAGGCCGCTTCCATGACACCTCCGGTCGTTCCGAAGATCGAAGCCGCGCCGGTATATCGGGCGAGATCACCATACGGCTTGATCGGGTCGAGTTCCTGGAATTTGATGCCGCGGTGGCGGATCAGGCGGGCGATTTCCCGCGTCGTCAGGACGATGTCGACGTCCCGGTAGCCGTCACGGCCCATGTCGGGACGGAGTGCTTCGGCCTTTTTGGCAACGCAGGGCATGATCGAAACGGAAACGACGTTCTTCGGATCGAGTCCGAGTTTGTCGGCGTAATACGTCTTGATCAGCGCTCCCGCCATCTGCTGGGGCGATTTGCACGTCGAGAGATTCGGAATATATTCGGGATAATACTGTTCCAGGTAGTTGATCCAGCCGGGAGAACAGGACGTGAACAGCGGCAGGACGCCGCCGTTCTTGACGCGGTTGATGAACTCCGTGCCTTCTTCCATAATCGTCACGTCGGCCGCGAAGTTGGTATCCATGATTTCCTGAATGCCGAGAGCTTTCAGGGCGGCGAACATCTGGCCTTCGACGTTGGTGCCGATCTTGTAGCCAAACTCCTCGCCGAGGGCGGCGCGGACGGCGGGAGCGACCTGGGCGATGACGGTCTTCTGCGGATCGCGCAGGGCGCGTTCCAAAGTTTTGATGTCGTCTTTTTCGCGGATCGCCCCGGTCGGGCAGGACTGGATGCATTTGCCGCAGTAGATGCAGCCAGCATCTTCGAGATTCGTGAAGAGCGCCGGACCGACATAAGTCTTCGACCCGCGGCGGTTGAAGTTGAGGACGCCAAGGCCGGTGTACTTTTCGCACGCCGAAACGCAGCGGCCACAGAGAACGCATTTCGAACTGTCGATGACCATTGCTTTCGATGTTTCGTTCAGTTTCCGATCCTTATGCTTGAACACCTCTTCATTCGAATAGGTGTTGTCGACCGAAAACCGGCGGAGTAGGTCGAGGAATTCGCAACTGTTTTCGCGTGAACATTTCCAGCATTCGAATTTGTGGTTGCCGGCGAGCAGTTCGAGGTTGGAAGAAACGGCATCGTAGACTTCCTTGGTGTTCGTCTTGACGGACATGCCTTCCGTGACTTGCGTGCGGCAGGCTGGCTTCAAGCCTTTCTGGCCCTCGACCTTGACGACGCAGATGCGGCAGTTTCCCTCTTCATGGATGCCTTCGAGGAAACACAGGCGGGGAACAACGACGCCGGCGGCATCGGCCGCCTTGAGAAGCGTATAGGATTCTGGAATCGCGATCTGGATTTTGTCGATCGTGACGTTCACTAACTTATCCATTGACGACCGGCCTCCAGTCTTCCGGTTTGCTCGAGACGGCATTTACCGGGCATGTCTTTTTGCATGCACCGCAGCGGATGCATTTCTTCAGATCGATCGTATGTTTCTGCTTGACGGAGCCGGCGATCGCGCCGACCGGGCAGTTTTTGGCGCACTTGGTGCAGCCGATGCACTTGTCGTTGATGACATAGTTGGTCAGTGCCGGGCAGACGCCGGCCGGGCAGACCTTGTCAACGACATGGGCGACATATTCCTCGCGGAAATGCTTGAGCGTCGACAAAACCGGATTCGGAGCGGTTTGTCCGAGCCCGCAAAGCGAGGTATCCTTGATCATGTTGCCGAGCGTTTCGAGCGTTTCGAGATCCTCGAGGGTGCCTTCGCCGCGGCAGATCTTGTTCAGAATGTCGAGCATGCGGCGCGTGCCTTCGCGGCACGGCGTGCATTTCCCGCACGATTCGTCGACGGTGAAGTCGAGGTAGAACCGGGCGACGTCGACCATGCAGGTATCTTCGTCCATGACGATCATGCCGCCGGAGCCCATCATCGAACCGAGGGCGATCAGGTTGTCGAAATCAATCGGCGTGTCCAGGCTTTTCTCCGTGATGCATCCGCCCGACGGGCCGCCGGTCTGAACGGCTTTGAATTTACGCTTGTTCGGAATACCGCCGCCGATGTCGAAGATAACATCGCGGAGCGTTGTTCCCATCGGCACTTCGAGCAGGCCTGTATTGGCGATCTTGCCGCCGAGGGCGAACACTTTCGTTCCCGACGATTTCGCCGTGCCGATCGCTTTGAACCATTCCGGACCTTTGAGATAGACGACCGGGACGTTGGCGAACGTCTCAACGTTGTTGACGTTGGTCGGATGGCCCCAGAGGCCTTTGACTGCCGGGAACGGCGGCTTGAGCCGGGGCATGCCGCGGTTTCCTTCGATCGAGGCCATGAGTGCGGTTTCCTCGCCGCAGACGAAGGCGCCGGCACCGAGACGGATCTCGATGTCGAAGGTAAAGCCGCTGCCGAAGATGTCTTTGCCGAGAAGCCCGAGTTCACGGGCCTGGCCGATGGCGATATTGAGGCGTTCGACCGCGACCGGATATTCGGCGCGGCAGTAAATGTAGCCTTGCTGGGCGCCGATGGCATAGCCGCAAATGGCCATGGCTTCGAGGACGGAGTGGGGGTCGCCTTCGAGGACGGCGCGGTCCATGAAAGCGCCTGGATCGCCTTCATCGGCGTTACAGATGACATATTTGATCGCGTCCTGCGACTTGCTGGCAAATTCCCACTTCTGTCCCGTGGGGAAGCCGCCGCCGCCGCGGCCGCGCAGGCCGGATTGCTTCATCCAGTTGATGACTTCGGCCGGCGTCAGTTCCGTCAGGCACTTGCCGAGGGCGAAATACCCGTCACGGGCGATGTATTCCTTGATTTCGAGCGGATTGATGACACCGCAGTTGCGGAGCGCAATCCGTTTTTGTTTGGAATATAGCTTCAACTCGCCATAGTTTTTGATGTGTTGTTTATCGATCGGATCCTTGAGAATCAGGCGGCTGAGGGGATGCCCCTTGAGCACATGTTCTGCACAGATTTCGCGAACATCGCCGACGGTCACGTGCGAATACAGGGTCTCCCCCGGATAGACGACGATGATCGGACCTTTATCGCAAAGACCAAAACAACCCGTCATCACGAGTTGGACTTCCTGACGAAGTTCCATTTCCGTCAGCACTTTATCGAATTCGGCGCGGATTTCTTGGGAGTGGGAAGCAAGGCACCCCTTGGCGCCGCAGATCAGGATCTGCATTCTTTCCAGCATGATGACTCCCCCCTACCGCTTGATCGACGACAACAAATAGCGGTCGACCCGCTTCTTATTGATGAGATGTTCTTCGACGATTTCGGCGACCATCCGTTCGGTCACTTTGCAGTAGACGGCCGATGTGCCGTCTGCGTTGACGATCTCGACGATCGGTTCAAAGGCACATTCGCCCATGCAGCCGACCTGCGTGATGACGATATTGGCCAGATGATGAGCCTTCACTTCTTCGATGAATTTGTTCAAAACGGGACGGGCGCCGGCGGCGATGCCGCAGGTTCCCATGCCGATTTGAATGCGTGTTCCGCCGGCGGTGTAGAGCATTTGCATGTTCTTCTGGGCCTGATCGCGCAACTTTTTCAGATCTTCCAACGATTTCATTTATGTTCTCCTCGGATTTCTAATATATTTTCCGTGATGTAGTTTTTCCCACGCTGCCGCGATCGCCGTTCCCGGGGACGAGTCGCCGTCAAGAAGGCGCGGATCTTGGTCGCTGCGATGAATCGCGCGCGTTTGGCACATGATTTCAAGACAAAAGGCTTTGCGGCCGTCTTTCTCCGGATTGAAAGCGGTCCCGCATTCGGATGATACGATCGTCCGTGATGATTTCCAAGACTTCAGAAACTCACCGGATGGCGGCCAGTGCTTCCTTGGCCTTTTGAACCGTCGCGTTTCCATAGACGGTTTCATTGACCGTGAAGATCGGGGCCAGGCCGCAGGCTCCGATGCAACGGGTTGCCTGCAGGGTGAATTTCCCATCTTCCGAGGTTTGTCCCGCTTTCAGCGCCAACTCGTCGACAAATGCGTCGAGGACGCCTTGCGAACCGCGGACGTAACACGCGGTGCCAAGGCAGACGTTGATGACGTTCTCGCCTTTCGGGTCGATGGAGAATTGTCCGTAAAACGTGACGACGCCATTGATTTTGGCGACGCTTTCGTGCAATTCTCTACTGATGAGTTTTTGAATCTCGATCGGAACGCAGCCGAATATCTGTTGCGCCTCGTGTAGGGTTGGCATCAATGGACCCGGTTTGAGTTTGTTTCTTTCCATTGCTGCATACAATTTGGTAAGTTTTTCCTTCGTGATTTGAACTTTTGCGCTCACAACTTGATTCTCCTTTCTTTGTAATCTTGATGGCATAGACATTATAACACTTTTTAAAATAAAAAAAAGCGTATAAAAACGCTTTCTTCTAGTGTAAAACGCTTACCGCTTTTTCATTTTGAAAAACCAGAGGGCGTTGGAAGCGACAAGCACCAGAATTAGCGCTCCGCCGATGATATATGCTTTGAGGTTCGAATCATTCGCTCCCGTGTCTGCCGTTCCCGGGCCGGGATCCACAACCGCAATCGTCGGCGGCTCGGCGACGTAGATTTGGAACGTCTTGATGACGAGCGCCCCTTCCGGACTCACGATGTCAAGCGCCAGGTGGTAGATGCCTGGCGTGAGCGCGTGGCTGCTATAGGAATCGAAACGGACCGTTACGGTGTACCCTTCAGCCCGGGGGAGTTCCCCCGCCCGGATGAGGAGCGTCGTGAAGTCCGTGATGGTCAGAACGGTACTGTTGTAGACGCGGACGATCGAGGCATCGACATAGACGACGGGGCCGATCGAATCAACGACGTTCACCAGCACGGTGTATTCGGAGACGTTGCCGCTGGAATCGGCAACCTGAAAGATAATGGAATAAGCGCCGATCTTCTTCATATGGGCCGAATAGCCATCGGATTTGACGGTGATCGCCGCCGTCAGGTCGGCATCGTAATCGTCCATGACCGTCAGTGCCGATGCGATCGTCGCGACGGTCAGCGGATTGTCATATCCGATCGTATAGGTGGCGGGACCCGAGAAGATCGGAGCCGTTTCGTCAATGACTTCGATCGTTACGGTCTTGTAGGCCGCATTGCCACTCGAATCGGCGACGGAGAATACGACTTCATAACTGCCGATGGTCGCCGCATTGGCAGAATATCCGTCGGTCTGCAGGACGATTTCATCGCTCAGATCGCCGTCATAATTGTCGCTTGCGTTGATTTCATCCCGGATCGCCGCCGGTGTCAAGACGGCGGGATAGGGAACGCGGATCGATTCAACGCCGCCGAACATCGGTGCCGTGACATCGACGACCAGCACGGTGATCTGGAATTCGGTCACGTTCCCGGCCGCATCGGCGACCCTGTAGGTAATGATATAGGATCCAAGAATGCCGATATTGGCTGAATATCCGTCCAAAACCACGGAGATGGCGGCGGTCAGATCCCCGTCCACGGCGTCTGTCGCCGTCAACCCGGCAGTGATGGCGGCTAAAGGCAGTGCGTCGTCGACGTTCGTGACGACGACACCATTCCCCGAAAAATAGGGACCGTTGATGTCGGCCAAAGTGCCTTCGATATAGGCTTCGTACCCGGTGAATGCCGCGCCCTCTTCCAGCTGGAATCCTTCGATGCCGTGAGTCACGAAATAGGTGTCCGGCTCGAAGAGGTAGAGATCGAGGTAGTTAGCGTCAGCCGGCGTCGTGAAGACGGCATACTCCCATGTGGTCGATTCCCAGATGTAAAAATCGGTTTCGTTCAGCGTGATGGTCGTAACTACCGCTGCGTTGGCGTAGAATTCCAAGATCACGTCATACTGCTGATAAGCCGTATATTCGCCGGGCAGGGCGAGACAATACGTCGTGTTCGGCTTGATCAGGAAGGGATAGACCGACGTATAATATCCCGATTCGCGTTCAAAGTTGTCAGAAGACAGGTAGTTCGTGCCACCGGGAAGATAATGCGGCGAGTACGCCGCGACGGTTGGCGATACGAACGCCAGAACGAAGACCGCTCCCAGAAAAATCAATAACCATAGTTTGCGCATGCTGTTCAGCTCCTTTGCATGAACATAATACGTCGGGTTCATCGCTTTTCTTTCCGGCTTCGTCAAATTGGCGTCGTGCCAATCAAAGAAAAAACGCGGTTTCCCGCGTTGATTTATTCGGCGCAACCGCTCAAAGATGCGCATTCATATAGTCGGTGATCGCTTTCCCATGGTGGCCATATGCCACGATGTGGTGGTTGCCAAGGGGGGCTGTTAGAAAGTATTTCACGTCGTCCAGCTGGATCCTGATCTGCGTCCGGCAGAGGTTCGGGTCGTTCAGGTTCGCCAGGATCCGGCCTTCCGAAACATAATAATGCCGCAAATCACCGCTCAGTTTGAAGAGGGTCACGTCCGTGGTCTTCATCTCGCCCTTGATCGCCACGCCGATTCCGGATTCGAAGTGCGTGGTGAGGGTGTATTGCTCCGCCATGTCAAGCGGCAGGGTGCAATGGGCCAGGACGATCTGCTTCTTTTCGACATCAATGCGGGCGGGATTGGCCTGAAACCCGCACTGGCCGGTGATCCGGTTCAAGAGATACATCGAAATCATCGCGGGAACATCGCCTTCACAGGCGCCCACGATCCGTTTCCGATTCAAAAGTGAAAGCCCCAGGCATCCGGTGGTGTGGATGCTTCCCAGAAGATCGAAACAGCGGACGGTCAGACCTTCAAGCCGGTATTTACGAATCAGTTTTTCAAGACTTACGGCCACTCTTCCGGATTTCGCAAGTTCCTTGGCATCATAATCAAGAATCGTGTCGGGTTGGAACTCGTCAGCCGTGCTGTCGTTGTAACAATCGATCAGTTCCGTCATGGGGATGTCAATCAGGCGGATGTTGAAACGGGACAGGCACGCCTGTGGATCAACATTGCTCGCAATCAGCCAGTCGCTCGGCTTCCCGATCACGCCGAGCCGGATGGGTTCTTCCTGCTGGCGATGTCCGAGCGCTTCCAGACGCGCTGCAATATAGGCAGCGGATCCATGCAGGATTTCCGCTTCTTCACCGCTTGCCTTCAGATACGAAAGAATCTCCATGCTGGCGGCGAGGGAGTTGTTGGTTCCGTAGGTCAGAAGATAGTAGGGCGCATGGAGGCGATCCTTGAGACGCAGGAACAAGCCTTCGGAGCCGCCGCTCTGCACGAGAATGATGGCCAGATCAGCATCATAGAAACTCGCGATTGGCGTTTCTGTAAAAACGAAATTGCCCTGTTTTTCGATTTCACTGATCAGATTTTTGGTCTGCTGGCCGATGACTTCCCCGACGTGAAGAGAAGATACGATCGGGAAGAGATTGATTTTCATGGCGTAATCCCCCTTAAGGATGATGGCGTTTCAGCGGTTGCGGAGATATTCCCGGCCGTCTTTGGACCGCGACATCAGGCCGTTGTCGATCAAGGCCCGGCGAAACGAGGCGAAATCGGCGACGACATCCGTGATGATCTCGTTGACTTCGGGCTCCGTGTAGACGCGGCCCAAAGTGAAAAACGATGCCAGATGGATGTAGACGACGGTTTTGAACTTCTGCTTGGTCGGCAGGGTGTGAAGCCGACCCGTCGGATCCAGAAATCGGCTGAGGATTTCCCCGAATTCCGTTTCGGTAATGCCAAAGCGTTCCATCAGAATCATTTCAATGCTCGTTCGTTCCATGGCGCGCCTCGATTAGTAAAGAAAGGGATGATTTCATTATACGTGGGGACGTGGGGGTTTGCAACCAAAAACGGCCTTTCCGGGCATGAACCGGCTCCCCATGGATACAAAAAAGACGCGAACCGGAGTCGTCTCGCGGTTCGGTCTTTTGGGTTATTTCGAATGAAAAGAGACGGCACACCTAGCCGGTTTCATCCGGCGAACGCGGCCATCCCTTGTCGGTAACTCGCAGATTCTTTTTGCAATCAAATGTTATAGATGGAACTGAGAATGGCAAAGAACTCTTTGTCATTGATGATTTTTTCGATAAAGGCCTTATATTCTTCTTCGGTATTCAGGGTGATCGAACGCCATTCCGCCGGGGTGGAATCGCGCTTGACATCCTTCAGGATTTCATCGACAAAGCTGACATTGACCGGATAAGGCATGATTCCGTGGGATACTCTCAAGATCGGCAGCTTGAATTTGTTGTCCTTGTAGCTTCTGACATAAACCTCATGGCTGATCCGGCAGTTCTTGACGGAATTGGTGAATTTGGCTTCGTTGTCGATCTGGACATAGCCGAAAATGATGCGGTCGGCGCTCCCTGCTATCAACTCTTCAAATCGTTTCGCCAGCAAGTCCTTGGGCATGGGGCTTTCCTTAAAATCGAATTTCATCGTCAATCCTCCTTGTGTGTGTCCTTTTATATGACGCTTGTGACGGCGTGTTGAACCGGATGAGAATCTGTAAACAGGAATCCACATTCAGTATATACAGTATGCTTCCTTAAATCAACCGGCATTGATGAAATGATCTCGGTGAATGCCTTTTCATCGTTTTCGAGATCGGGTCAATGGTGGTGCTTGTCGTTTCTTCCGTTTTTCCTTTTGCCCGTTCGGCCGGTAAACAGGTAGACTATGAAAGCAAAAAACAGATTGGCATGATTGAAAACATCCTGGACGATGGGGCGGGACGGGCATTGCCGAAGAACAAGAATCTTGATCGCGCTTTGCTCGTTCATCGGCCCATATGATCTCCCGATGGCGGTCACGCAACTTGAAGCGTATTCTTCGCCCTCGAAGAAATACGAATATTCCATTTTGGCGGTGACCGTGCCTCGGTGCATGGAAAGAACGCTTATTTTCTGGACGACCGCATCGACCGGAGTGCCGTTTTGAAATATTTCGCGCAGAAAATGGTATCGGTGAAAGAACAGATATGTGAACAAAACCGCAACCGTAGATAGAACAATTCCTAACCCGATGTAGTGTTCTTTGGAGAAAAAAGCAGATAATCCCGTTAATGTAAAGGCGATGAAGCCGAACAGGCGGCCCCCCAGGGGATAATCCGCAAAGAGAAGTATATGGAATTTGGGCATCTTTTTGTCCATTTTGTCCCCTTTACAAATGATCCGCGTCGAAGTCTGTCCGCCTCGCCATCGAACAACCTGCCGGCATCATCGGCCTTCGACGGATCAGATGCATCTAGCTGGTCGGCCTTGATTTTCTGACAACGGCTGCATAGACGACCCGCGACAGAACGAACTGAAAGGCAAGCAGCGAACATCCTCCGACCACAATGAGAACCCAGATCATCGCCCTGGTCACTTCGAAGGAAAGGTGGAGCATCTGCTGCAGCTGTTCCTCGATGGATTCCTCATTCAACGCCAGAAGCGCCGCGCCGACGCAGGCCGCAAACAGGATCCCCGCCGATATCATTTCGAGTCGATGGGCATCATGGATGCTTTTTTCGAAAGTTAGGTTCAGATACCGCTTTTGTTTGGCAATGATGTAGGCCAGTCCGACGCCGACCAGACTATTCAGTACCGGAAGACCCATGGAAAGGCCGTAGATTTCCAGCGAATAGAAACCGGCGACGGCGATCAGGGGCCATGGCGGAAGCGAGAAGAGTCCGCGAAGTTTCCGACGGAGAAGCGTCGAGTCAGCGAGCAGCCCGACGGCAAGCCCGGACACGGCGAGGATTCCGATGACGTTCTCGTCAGTGACGCCGCACAGGACGCTTCCCCACCAGAAAAAAAGGAACAGGCCCAATGGCGCCATGAAGCCGAGAACCACGACGGACAGAATCAAATCGAATCGGGAGACCTTTTCCATTTTTCTGCCTCGATGTTTTTTTCTTTTCATTTGGTCAATCCGCATCCCGAAAATATCGGATTGCGGGCAATAAATGTTGCGTGATTCGACTGTGACAAAGGGAAGGAGCGGCGCTTATTGTTGGGGTTCGACTTCTCTTACATCATTCTGTCTTTTCAGCGCCGCCTTGATGGCAAAATAGTCATAAAGGCCATCGCCGATCCCGATGGCGAATATGCCGCACATAATCGTCACGCCTGTCGTGACGCCAAGGGCCGTCACAACGAAGAGGGCGGCGCCTAAAACCATCGTGTATATGGATTGGATCAGATATCTGGCTTTCAGTTTTTCATTATCGTAGTGCTTGTTTTTGATAAGCGCTCCGATGAGTATGACTTTCCCTTTCATTTTTATGCCATACAGCATGGCGGCCCCGGCCAGGACCAGAAATCCCGCCGCGACAAGGAAAAACCAATGAAAAAGATCCGAGCTCAATATCCTGATGATTTCCTGGTACATACTTTCCCCCCTATGAATTCAATGATTTTCTATCCGCGTTCGATTTTACAATTCGCTCATTGATGGGCCTTCTCCCAAGCGTGTTGGGCCTTGCGCTCGGGGCGTTCGGGACAGTCTAGATTCTGAGCCCGCCCGATTCTTCATAATATTCCTTGATCGAGCGGTATACTTCGTCCAGCGTTTCTTCAAAATAGGTAATGGCGATCAATAGGTCGCGGTTTCCATCGTTAATGAAAGCATTGTGTTTAATGCTTTGTATATGTTCTTCTTGTTCTTTTGTGCAGGATATTGTGATGTATCCGGCTTTGTCTTTATATTTTTCGATGACGGTGTTTTTCTGGATCTGTATGACCTGCGACCACGGAATGGAGAACTGTTCCCGCGCATCGACGATATAAGTCAGCCCGTCTTCGGAAAGCGTCAAGACCGGTTGAGTCATTTCCATATATGATTTCTTGGCTTTCAACTGTTTCTTCCCCATAATGACAGAAAATATGGATAGAAACAGAAGCAACAGAAACGCCGCGACGAGGTAGAAGATATCTGAACCACTCTCGATGTCCTCAGTTAAAAACACATAAATGGGTAACAGCGTGAGCAGGAACGAAAGCGGGGTGGTTATGATGACAAACAGCTTGAACGATCTGTAGTTGTTGGCCTTTCTTTTGAATGTTTTGATCATCTTTGTCCTCCGCTTGAACGGCGGCGTCAATCAGACGCCGCTTCATTATCCTTTTCACACTGAAACCATTAAGTAATCTAGCCGTTAATACTTGGAAGAAATAAATGAATTCCTTCGCAGAAAATCATACCATAATTTAACCGAAAAATAAATATCAACTCTTATTTTGCCGAGATCACAAAAGCGAAACGGGACAGCCATCGCTGGGCTTCGGGATTTGGGCTTTTTGAAAGATACGGTTGTCGTGCATCGCTTCTGTTTCGTGCGCCAAGATCCGAATTCCGTCGGCCCCCGTCAATAAGATCGTTATTGCCGTTTATTGCCCGCATTCTCCGTTCTCTCGGAACCCCGAGGCGCTCACGGCGACTATGATGATAGGGAGACAAACATTATTCAGTATATTGTTCGAAATAAGAAAAAAAACCACAAAAGCACTTGCGACAACGGCCACAATTCCCTATAATGAAAAATATATTAATATACTCAAACGGAGGTTTTACACAGTGAAGAAGTTTTGGAACGTTTTAGGTCAGATATTAGGCTTTCTGACGATTGTGTTATACGCTTTCCTCTATACGGATGCTCAATTCCATTTCAACCTTCCCCCCGACGTCGTGACCTATCTGGTCCTTGCCCGGCAGTTCGCCGCCCTGGCCGTCGCCGCCATCGTCGGCATGGAATTCGTCTCCGGCAAGAAGCTCTTCGTCTTTATCTACTTGCTCATCCTGGCCGTCGTCGTCATCTTCATGTTCTTCCCGGATCTCGGGGATTCGCTCGTGGCCTGGCTCAACACGATCATCTGAACGGCATCAAACGTTTTGCGAAACCCGCAAAACGTTTTTTTATATCATCATTTTAGGAATCTGTCTGTGTCGTGCGATAATTTTGTGCCTATCCCCTTGCATTCGCAAGCGTTTATTGCTTTTTGATCCCTGATTCTGTATGCATTCACTCATTCGAACAAAAAAATAACGGCCTAAGTAGCGTGCCGTTATTTTCTATGTGTGGTGGCTCGGGCAAGAATCAATCCGCCGGCATGCTTCATGGCGCTGAATGAAGCGCCCTCTTGTACTTGTATTCATTGACGCGATGTGCGTGTTATCTTGTCCATTTTACTTGCATCATTCGCTGTTATGTTTGATTGCTTTTTACTATGATATCAGGAGCGCCGGGATTGTTGTTATCAATAACGATATCGCTTCTTGCGGCTGGATTGTGTTCGGAAATATACCGTTCCCGGATCGGAATGTCTTTATTGATGTCCTTCTTAATGAATGATTCTCCATTTCCGATTTATAAACAATATCTCATCCAGTAGTCAAAACAGTCGGTTTGTTTGGGCCGGAAACCGACATTTTTCTGTGCAATTTTCACATCAATCTTTTGTTGTCTCTTCAATAGGACGCTTTTCTGACTATCCCCAATGAAGTTACTTCACTGCTTGGCTTTTTTTATTATAAATGTCAATTTGTTTCTTTAAGTATTTGGATCTTAACTGCTTGCTCGCCAGCAACTGTTTTGCGGGGGGGAGCCTTAATATGACGCCTAATACAGAAGCTAAGAATCGATGACTGATTTTTTCTTCATCGCGAAAGATCAGGTGTTGTAGTTTGTTTGTTTCGATCGCCTGAAGAATGAGCTTTTGATTTAAGTCTACAGGCGTAAAGACTCTGGATTCGCGGTGAATCAGTTCAAGCGCATCAAAGGCGCATGAATTGTCACACACGCCACAGCCAATGCACATTTCTTTGTCAACGACAGCGATTTTTTTGTGATCCCCAAGGTTAGTGCTGACAAGCGAGAGCGCGCCAACGGGACAAACCTTAACGCACTTACCGCATCCCATACATTTCTCTTCATGGATTTCACAAATGTAATTGGAGGAATTAATTGCATTTGTAAAGCCGTGTTTTTTTACATTCGATAAGACTTCGCAACAACAGGAGCAGCAATTACAGATAAAACTGACATTCTTTTGAACATTTTCAGCGAATTGAACTAAGTTGTGCTTTTTGGCCAATACGATGATATCTAGCGCTTCTTCCTTTGATATCTCTCTTGCATATCCATGGCGGATTAAAGAACTGTCGCCGCTATTACTGATGGTAAGACAGGTCTCCATCGGTGCATCACAATTTGTGCCAAGATGTTCTTTTACGTGGCGGCAATAGCAGGTACTCACACCAATTTGTTTGGCATTCATAATGATTGCGGATGTTTTCTCATAATCCATTACATACAGCGTTTTATCTTCGATCGCTTCTTCCCTCACCAGCGCTCTTCCTAAGGGGGTATCTAGCGTCAGTAAACTGGAAACAAATTCGTCTTCGACAACCACATATTCATAAAACAGTTCGCTTAATACCTTTTGATCAAGATGAGTACCTATTCTCATCATCGAAAACTCAAAGAAACCAATCATCGGCGGCGGTAGTAAATATCTTGTTTCTTGGTCTTTTTGGATATCAAGCAGGACCGCTCTTGACGCCATGTCATCTAATATTTTAGTTGTCTCTTCTAACGTCTTATTCCATCGTTTCATCGCCAGAGGAATGCCAAAATCGCCAATCGGCAGCATCGATAATAGTCGGGCTTCTTCCTCGGTAAACATCACCGCAAGTATTTTGTATAATGTTTCCGATTCAACAATTCCGTGGGGAAAACGGTCTAGTCTTTCTGTTAATTTCTTATATCCGCTTCTGGCTGTTTGGTGAGCCATATTACCACATCCTTCTAAATAAATACATAATAAACCTAATGATCTATATACATTAGATTGGACTTGCAATACTCACTTATTTTAGCATAATAAACGTAGAAAGGCCTTAAATTGTTCAACATTTGATCCAATGTGAACAATCGCATTTCTTGTTTCGTTCAACCAAAACAAACAAAAAACGGCCTCGGATTGATATGATCCCCATTAAGTAGACAGTGCAAATAACGAAAGTTATGAAACTGG